>JBGPBL010000008.1:0-65183 GCA_041481225.1 Sulfurifustaceae bacterium
ATAACCCTTTACCGGGTACACCGGGAGCCGGATGCCGAGCGGCTGCAGCAGGGAAGCGGAGTAGCTGCCGCAGGCCAGTACAAAGGCCTCCGCGGTGATCTCACCCTGTTCCGTGATGACTCGTTCGATGCGATCGCCCGTCGCCACCAGTTGCCGGATGGTTGTGGAAGGCAGGAATTGCACCCCATTTTGCTGCGCCAGCGCGACCAGTCCTTCTGTGAAGCGGTGGCAGTCACCCGATTCGTCTTCCGGGAAGAGCGTCCCCCCCGCGATTTTCGCCTGCACCTTCTGCAATCCCGGTTCATGGGCCACACAGCCGGCACGGTCGAGCATCCGGTACGGTACGCCCACCCGGTCGAGCAGGACGTTGTTTTTGCCGGCGCGCTCGAGGTCGCGTTGGCGGCGGTAGACGGTCAGCAGGCCGTGGCGACGCTCGTCATAGTGGAGGCCGGTTTGCTGCCGCAGTGCGGTCAGGCGTTCATGGCTGTAACGCGCCAGGCGCAACTGGCGTTCCTTATTGATGGCGTAACGATGCGACGTACAGTTGCGCAGCATACTGAACAGCCAGCGCCACATGGCTGGATCGAACTGCGGCCGCAGCACGAGGGGCGAACGCGGTCTGAGCAGCCACTTGAGCGCGGTCAGTGGAATGCCCGGCGCGGCCCACGGACTCGCGGCGCCCCAGGAGATCTGACCGCCGTTGCTGTGGCTGGTTTCCATCGCCGGCGCGGCCTGCCGGTCCACGAGCGTTACCTCGTGGCCGGCCTGATTGAGATAGTAGGCCGTGGTAACGCCGATGACGCCACTGCCTAATACGGTCACTCTCATATCGAGTCGGTCAACGGGAGTGGCGTGGGCGAGAGGGCACAGGAAAAATCGGACATCCGTGTTTTCACGACTGCATATATATCAGACTCGCGCGGAGAGATCACGTCAGGGGAAACCGACGGAGAGCGGAGGAGGAATTCGTTTGCTCGGCCCGCCCGGTCAAGCGCGGTGCCTATTGGGAGGCAGGTTTTTAATTCGGGCGATGCGTTTTGATAAAATCGAGACATTCCGTGGCCGGCAGCGCACGGCAGAGATAATTACCCTGTGCCATGTCGCAACCCAACTCCAGCAGGTAATCCAGAACCTCCCGGGTTTCGACGCCTTCCGCCACCACTTTTTTGCCCAGGCTGTGTGCCAGGTTAATGGTGGAATGCACGATGATCGCATCATCCGTGTTCGACACCATGTCGCGCACAAACGATTGGTCGATCTTGATCTCACTGACCGGGAGTTTCTTGAGATAGCTGAGTGAAGAATACCCCGTGCCAAAATCATCAATGGAAAGCTCGATCCCCAGGGATTCAAGATGATTCAGGGTTTCCAGGATGCGCGCCGGATCCTGCATGAAGGCGCTCTCCGTTAACTCCAGAATCAGCGAGCCTTTCTCGGTCCCCCACTTTTTCATTGATTCGGATAATTGGGCAGACAGCAGCGGGTCACGCAGGTTGTACATCGAGAGATTGATTGACATCGACATGGAAAGGCCGAAGCGTTTCCATTCGGAAAATTGACGGAGCGCCGTATCGAGCGCCCATCTCATCAGCGGCCGGATCAGCCCGGTTTGTTCCATGACCGGGATGAAGTCGGAGGGACTAATAAAATTTCCCATGTGTGGCCAGCGGGCCAGCGCCTCCACGCCCACCACCCTGCCAGTGGCCAGACTTATCTTCGGCTGGTAGTGCAGTTCCAGGAGGCTTTCGTTGACGGCGTTGCGCAACTCGGACAGGAACGTCAGTCTTTGTGGGCTATTGATGTCCTCGGCGGGATCATAGGTGAAACAGTCGCAGTTAGTGCGTTTGGCGATGTACATGGCCGCGTCGGAATGCCGCAGTAGCGTGGACACGTCGGCCCCATGCAGGGGGTAGACGGCAATCCCGAAGCTGGCCTCGATGTAAAGTTGGTGCTGCTCGATTTCAAAGAACGGTTCCAGCATGGTTTTCACCCTGTTGGCAATCAGGAGTGCGCCTTCGCTGTCGGATCCGGGAAGGATAAAAACAAATTCATCTCCGCCGAGGCGGCCGAAGGTATCGACTTCGCGCATCACGGTTTGTATCCGGGTGCTCACCTGTTTCAGCAAGGTATCGCCCACGTGGTGGCCCAGGGTATCGTTGATTTCCTTGAAACGATTGAGGTCCATCATCAGGATGGAAAACAACTTGTTTCCCCGTTTCGCGGCGTGAATGCACTGTTGCATGCGCTCGAGAAGCAAGGTCCGGTTGGGAAGCTCCGTCAGGGGGTCATGCAGCGCCAGGTGTTCCAGCCGTGTGTTGGCTTGTGCCAGCTCTGCGTTCAGATTTTTTAACTCACGCTGATATTGTTCCGCCTTCCTCTTGGCAATTTCGGATTCTTCAAAAAGCGTGGCATTCTCGATGGCGATACTGACTTGGCTGGCAAACATGGTCAGGAGGTCCAGGTCTCGCTTCGTGAAGTCGCCCCCACCCACTTTGTTGATACCGGCAATGCCGCCCAGAAAATGGCGCTTGCCAATGAGCGGTACCACGATGACGTTTCCCGCCTCATGCTCCCATTTGGTTTTTTCGATGTCGTCCAGCTCCGCCAGGACGCCATGCCACCAGGCGCGCTTGTGGCGCCAGACCCACCCACAGACCCCGAATTCCAGAGGAAGGACTTCCCCTACGATTTCATCGACATTCTTTCCGGATCCGGCGCGGTAGACATAGTGTGTGCATTCGGCGTTGAGGAGCGGAATCAGCAGTGTCTCGGCCTGAATCAGGGCGCGCGCGCGTTCAGCGACCAGGCGAAAAACTTTTTCAAGATGTAATTCGCTAGTGACGGCGTCGCCAATCTCCTTAAGTAACGCGATTTCGTACTCGCGGTTACCGAGTTCTTCCTCCAGGAGTTGGAGTTGCAGGTCCAGCTTGGAATTCCCGATGCGATGCATAGTAACAAGGACTCAATTGAATAATATCTAATCCTTTGAAATATAGACGATATATACCGCGTCAGCTAATTTTTCAGGATATTTTTTGCGTGGTGGTGCGGTTGAGCCCTGTTTTACAGGGTGGCCATCACTAGATCTGGTTCCCGCACGCGATCTCACATTGGGTGAGGTGGTTTGCGTATTGACGGGTGCAGGCTGTCGGGTTACTCGTACCACTTGGTAAAGTTTGCCACCGGTTCACGCGCGGTACGATATTGGTTAACCGGATCGGAAAGATCGGGATAGCCAAGTGCCATGCCGCAGACGAGCGCACGTGATTCGGGAATGTCCAGATATTGGCGCACGATGTCCGGATATTCGGCCAGAGCGGCCTGAGGGCAGGTGGCGAGACCGAAGGTGCGCGCGGCGAGCATCACGTTCTGGATGAACATACCCATGTCCACCCACGAGCCTTGGGACAGGGTACGGTCGAGAAAAAAGAAAAAACCCACGGGCGCGCCGAAGAATGAATAATTCAGGTTCCAGGTTTTCAGGCGCCGCTCCGTGTCCTCACGGCTAATCCCCAGTGCCTTGTACATCGCCAGACCGCACACCATGCGCCGCGACTTGTATGGTTCCTCCCAGTGTGACGGGTAGTAGCGGTAATCCGGGCGTTCGGGTTCCTTGGCCACGCGCGCCGCGAGCAGGGCCGCGCTGATACGTTGTTTGGTTTCGCCGGTAACGACGGCAACGTGCCAGGGCTGAGTGTTGACACCGGACGGTGCCCAGCGTGCACCGTCGAGAATCATCTCGACGGTGTCGCGTGCGACCGGTGTGTTGAGGTACGCGCGCGTGGAAGTGCGGTTCTGCATGGCCTCGAGTGTGTCCATCGATTCTCTCCTAAGGCGACTACGACACAGACCTGGTAAATGTACCCTGATTTAACGCGATTTACCGATGGATTTTTGGCGGATGTCGCACGATTGACTCTAACACGGCATTCGGCGAGATTGTGGCAGTTATTGGGTATTAACGTTAAGCAGAAAACCGTGTTTCGACTCGATAAAAAATCAATTTTCCTGTTATTGCTGCTGACCGGGGTGCTCGCCGGTATCGGGTATATTTTGTACGCGTCCGGGCTGGTTGAGGTCTTTTTCAGCAAGAAGAAGCTGATTGAGTTTATCCGTGACCACCGTCGGTATGCCGCTGCAATTTTTATCGGGTTACAGGCGTTGCAGGTCATCGCCGCGCCGATCCCGGGTGAGATAACGGGGTTTGTCGGCGGGATGCTTTTTGGGCCGGTGCGTGGCACCGTCTACTCCACGGTTGGGCTCACGATCGGTTCGTGGGTGGCGTTCATGCTGGCACGGCTGCTGGGTCGTCCGCTGGTCGAGAAGTTTGTCGGCCCGCAGATCATCGATCGCTACGATTACGTGATGAAACACAAGGGCTCATTTCTTGCGTTTCTCATGTTCCTGATCCCCGGCTTTCCCAAGGACTACCTGTGTTATGTGCTTGGGTTGGGACATATGCGCCAGCGCGACTTTCTGCTCATATCCGTGTCTGGCCGTTTGCTGGGCACCATTCTTCTGACGATGGGAGGCACGTATTTCCGGGCGAATCACTACATGGAGCTTTTCACCTTAACCGGCATCAGCCTCGTCGTTATTTTGGCCGCCATGTTCTACCGCGAGCGCTTGGAACAGTGGTTTCGGCAGATGCAACCAACACAGCGGATAAAGTCGATGGCCATGCGACGATCATCGAAATTGAAGACAATGAATCAGGAGAATGTCGCGTCGTGTCCGCTGCCGTCCGCAGCCGGTCTCTCCGGTGTAACGGTGGTTGAGTTAGGTCAGACGTCGCCCGTGAAGGACTATCAGGAGGCGATGCAGCAGGCGAACCGCGAAGCCACCTCGCGTTTGGGCGAGCATATGCTCATATCCTGGTACGACCGTGACCGGGATTTCGAGGCGCCGGCGCATGTGAGCGAGTGTCATCAGGATGGCGCGATTCCCGGCTATGTGGATTATGCCCTCCATCGCGGCGCTACCGTAAAGATTGATATTGAAAACGGGCGCTTTGTCTTTTTCTATCGGCCGGTGGCATTCTGAGAAACAGCGGGCTTTGCCCGAGCTTTTCCCGATGCCGCGTGTCTGGCACTTGAAACGACGCCGGCGGATTTTATAATTTCCCGTGTAGTTATCCTGTTGATAAACCCTGCGTTATGGAGGATTACCATGGCACATACGTTTGAGGAACTGAAAGCAAAAACAGTCGTCGAGATGCGTGAGATCGCCAAAGGTATCGAGCACGAGGCGGTCAAGGGGGCGACTCAGATGAACAAGGACCACCTGCTGAAGGCCTTGTGCACGGCGCTTGGTATTGAGATGCATGCGCATCACCAAGTGGTCGGCATCGATAAGTCAGCCATCAAGCTGAAAATCCGGGAGCTGAGAAAAAAGCGGGATGAAATTCTGGCGTCGGACGACCGTGCCCATCTTGGTGTGGTGCTGCGCCAGATCCACAGCCTCAAACGAACCATCCGCCGGGCGACGGTCTGATCGATTTACTGGTTAGGGTGGCCGGGCCGTCGGAACGACGGTCAGCTCTCGATTCGGGCGACGATCTGGTGCTGGGTGGAAATCCGGCGCTCGGTTTGCGTCAACCAGTCGCGGATGCGCACGGAATCGGCGAACTTGTCCAGCTTGCCCCACGAGTTGAGCAGCACAATGGTCAGCGGTCGGCTGTTGATGGTGGTCTGCATCACCAGGCAGTTGCCCGCGGCCGCCGTGTATCCGGTTTTGCTCAGTTCGATTTCCCAGGATCCGGTGCGTGCCAGGCGGTTGGTGTTCACGAACGCAATCTGTTTTTCCGTGCGCAAATCAGTGACACCAAAGCTGGCGGTGGTCGTCAGTTGATGGAATAGGGGATGTTTGTCGACCGCTGCGATCAGTTTGGTCAGATCGCGTGCGGTGGAGATATTGTTGCTATCCAGGCCGGAGGCATCGGCGTACCGGGTGCTGAGCATGTCCAGCTGTTGGGCCTTGGCATTCATGGCGCTGACGAAGGCTTCTTTGCCACCCGGAAAGCTGCGGGCCAACGCGGCCGCGGCGCGATTGTCCGAGGCGGCCAAGGCGGCGTGCAGAAGATCCAGACGCGTGTATACGCTGTCGAAAGGCAGACGCGAGTGCGTTCCGCGCAGTTTGTCCCGGTCTTCCCGGGTGATGGCAATGGCCTCGTTGAGGGGTAACCCGGCATCGAGGATCACCAGTGCCGACATCAGCTTCGTCAGCGATGCGATGGGGCGCGGTTGATCCACATTATTTTCATAGAGCATCACGCCTTCACGGGTGTCCATGACCAGTGCCACTCCGGAACGCAGCGGCAAACGCCGGGTGCCGTTTTGGTGAACGATGTCCGAGGCCTTGATGAAGGGCGAGGGCTGCGAACGGTTGCTGGACTCTGTTAACGCCGTCGTATGATCCTCGGGTGTGACGGCCGGTCCATTTTGGGTGCCGGTGGCTTGTGGTATTGCCAGAAAAACGGATAGCGCGAGCATCCCGAAGATAGTTCCCAGCGCGATATGGTGTCGGTCCAGTTTCATTGTCTTCCTTGAGTATCTGATTTGTTGCTTATTTTCTGCTGCGCACGCTAATAATAGTCTAATAGTCGGTATTTGTTGCAAGGCCAGAGCGCCCTCTGCCGGACGCACGGGCCTTTTTACCGCCCAGAAGGTCGGGAAACTGGCTTTCCGGGCCCTTTCAGGCTTCGTCCAATACGGAAACACTGGTGAATACGCGGGTTTCTTTCAAAATCCTTAGGCAGTGTCCGGCGGGTGATGTCCTCGATTTCAAGACCCGCCAGCCCTGCCCGTGCCAGTTTGAAGCGGCGGTTGTTGGTGGAAAAAATGAGAATGCCGTCCGGTTCCAGCAGCGCCGCGGTGTCCCTGATCAGTTCCTCATGGTCACGTTGGACATCGAGCGTTTCTTCCATGCGTTTGGAGCGTGAGAACGTCGGCGGATCGAGAAAGATCAGTCCATAGCGAGCGCGGCTTTCCTTGAGCCACTGCAGCACGTCCGCCTGGATGAGTTCGTGTTTGCCGCGACTTAAGTCATTCAGATCGAAATTGCGTCGCGCCCAGTCGAGGTAGGTGTGTGACATGTCCACGGTAGTGGTGGAGCTGGCTCCACCCAGCGCGGCGTGTACCGTGGCGGTGCCGGTGTAGCCAAAAAGATTGAGGAAGCGTTGCCCCTTCGCCATTTCGCCCAGCATTGTGCGCGTGCTGCGGTGATCGAGGAAAAGCCCGGTGTCGAGATAATCGGTGAAGTTCACGAAGAAGCGGCAGGGGCCTTCACGCACCTCATGAAATTCTCCCGTGGTCGCGAATTTTTCGTACTGGGTACCGCTCTTCTGACGTCGCCGCACCTTGAGAAACATCTGCTCGCGCGGAATCTCGAGCACGATGGGAATCACGGCCAGCGCGTGTTGCAGGCGCTGCCGCGCCTTGTCGGGATCGATGGTGTCCGGTGCCTCGTACTCTTGCACATGCACATAGCGTTTATCGGATTCGTAGACGTCGATGGCAAGGTTGTACTCATGCAGGTCGGCGTCATACAGGCGGTAGCAACCGATTTCCTGACGGCGTGCCCAGCGGCCAAAGTGTTGCAGATCCTTGTGCAGGCGGTTGGCGAACATCTCGGCGCTGGAGCCGGGCCGGATTTCAAAGGCTTTTGTGCTGGGCGCACGCACAAACGACTCCTCCGTAATTTCGAAGTGCAGCAGCTTGCATTCGATGGCGCCGTTGTAGAGGACGTGCATCCGGTTGGCGCGTAGGCCCATGTGCTTGCCCAGCTCCGGGTTCCCGGTGAACACGGCGGCGCGCCAGCCGGGAAAGGAATTTCTGAGTTGTGTGCCTAGCTCGGCATACAGCGCGGGCAGCTCCTCAGCCTCACCCAGTCGTTCCCCGTAGGGAGGATTAGCCACCACGAGGCCGGTCTTGGCCTCCGGTTCCGGCCGGCAGTCGCTCAGTGCGCGCGGTTCCACGGTGATATACCTGTCCATCTCTATATGGGCGATGTTTTCCTTGGCCGCGGAAACGGCGCGGGGATCGTGATCGTAGCCGCGGATCAGGGGGATGCGCTCCATGCCTGCTTCGCACCGGGCGTGGGCTTCTTCCAGCAGGGCGGACCAGATGGATTCATCGTGCTGCCGCCAGTTCAGGAACCCGAAATACGGCCGTAACAATCCCGGCGCTATGTCGCCGGCAATCAGTGCGCCTTCGATGAGCAGCGTGCCCGAGCCGCACATAAGGTCGATCAGCGATCCGCCGTCCTTGGCAATGGCCGGCCAGTTGGCGCGCAGCAGAATTGCCGCCGCCAGGTTCTCCTTTAACGGTGCCTCGACGCCTTGCCGGCGATAGCCGCGCCGATGCAGCGACTCGCCCGACAGGTCGATGCTCACGGTGGCTTCGTCGCGGTTCAGGTAGACATTCACACGCACATCGGGCTGCGCGGTATCGATTGAAGGCCGCACACCGAATTCTTCGCGCAGTTGATCGACAATGGCGTCTTTCACCTTGAGCGCACCGTAATGTGTGTGGGTAATGGCCGACTGCGACGTGGTGAAGTCCACCGCCACCGTGCCTTCCGGTGCGAGGTGTTCCTTCCAGAGGATCGTTTGCGCACCCTCGTACAGCGCCTCGGGCGAAGGGGCGGCGAATTGCTTGAGCGGTAGCAGAATGCGGTTGGCTAGCCGCGACCACAGGCAGGCGCGGTAGGCGGATTCGAGCGACCCCTCGAACATGACACCGGCACGGGTCTCGCGCACGAATTCCGCGCCCAGGGCCCGCAGCTCCTCGGCCAGCAGTTGTTCAATGCCCTTAGGGCAGGTCGCGAAAAGATTGAGCGTGGGGGTCATAAAGTGGGACGCATGTTACGTGTCCTGCCATTTCAGGTAAATGGAATTGGTTGTTGCCCAGAGGGCCGGGTGTGATAATTGGTCATCCACAGGGCGGTTACCTAAATGACACGTATTGGTCTTGATCCGGAAGGAAAGGTCGTCAGCGAGTGCTTCGCGCTGATTTACGCGCCGCGTCGGGTCCGCGACCGTTTTCCGGAGAATTGCGTAACGGTGGTGGATTCCGAAGCGGCAGCGCTTGAAGGTGCCGATGCCACGAAGAACCTCTATCCTGCCCGAGTCATAGGGCCGTCGCGCTCTTCTGAGGGATTTCGGCTTTATTATCTGGTCTGTTGGCTGGATGCAGAAGGTTGATCTTGGCTACATCCTGAAAATAAAAAGGGCTTCCAACGGAAGCCCTTTTTATTGGTTTACCGAACTGGTGAATTATGCTTCAAGCGCGTTTTTCATTGCATCCAGTGCCTTCGACTCGATCTGACGAATACGCTCGGCGGAAATTCCGTACTCTTTGGCGAGGTCATGCAGCGTCGGCTTGGCCTCGTCCAGCCAGCGGCGCTGGATGATGTCGCGCGAGCGGGCATCGAGCGAAGCGAGCGCGGCTTTCATCTGGCCCTGGCGCGCATCTTCCTGGTCGGATGCCGTGGCCAGCACTTCTGGGTTATAGCGCATGTCCTGCAGATAACCGGCCGGTGCCGCGTGGAAGTTGTCCTCGTCGGCGTCGCTGTCGGCATCGAAGGCGACATCCCCGTTGCTCATCCTGGATTCCATTTCCTGGACCGTCTCGGACGTCACGTCCAGTTTTTCGGCCAGCGTATCGATCTCGCCGCGCGTCATCCAGCCGAGGCGTTCGCGCGACTTGCGCAGGTTGAAGAAAAGCTTGCGCTGCGACTTGGTGGTCGCGACCTTGACGATGCGCCAGTTGCGCAGGATGTAGTCATAGATTTCGGCGCGGATCCAGTGGATCGCGAACGACATCAGGCGCACCTTGCGCGCCGGATCGTAATGCTTGACCGCCTTCATGAGGCCGATATTGCCTTCCTGGATCAGGTCCGCCTGGGGCAGGCCGTAGCCGGAGAAGCCGCGGGCGACGCGCGCGACATAACGCAGTTGTGACAAGACCAGTTGGCGCGCGGCGTCGAGGTCGTTGTGCTTGCGATAGCGCCGCGCCAGCTTGCGTTCCTCTATGGCGGTGAGGATCGGCATGGCGTTGACGGCACGGTAATAGGCCGACAGTCCTTTGTCGGGATACAGACCAATAGGTAGCGCCAGTGACTGATTCATGATGAAAAGCTCCTCCGCAAATGACACTCTGTTTCCACGACCGAACAGATTTTAGCACTCACATCCTGAGAGTGCCAAATTTAGGGAAAGTTCATAAAACACTATTTTTGTAGGGTTTGGGGTATATTTATTCTATTTCAACGGGTTATTTTGGCTCAATGGCCCGGAGATGACGACCGACCGCCAGCCGCGACCCCAGCCAGCCGAGTACGCCACCCGCCCCGAGCAGGGCCATGGTGGCACTGAGATCCAGGCCTTTTATCTCGAACTGGCTGCCATAGAGAGCGGAGAGATCCTGGATGGGTCCGGCCAGGATCAGCAGGGTGAGGCCGACGAGCAGCCAACTGGTCATGGCCCCTAGCAGGCCCTGGATCAGGCCGGAATAGAGGAAGGGGCGGCGGATGAAGGCATTGGTGCCGCCAATTAGCTTGGTGACCTCGATTTCGTCGCGGCGGTTGAGAACGGCAAGGCGGATGGTGTTGCCTATGATGAGCAACACGGCAGCGGACAAGAGCCCAGCCAGAATCAGCACGCCCTGCTTGGCCAGCGCCAGCATGGCGTGCAGTCGGCGGACCCACTCCAGATCGAGCTGCGCCAGACTGACTTCACTATAGCGTCCGAGATCCCGGACCAGTGCCTGCAAGGCATCCGGATGGTTGTAGGCCGCATCCGGGTGCACGATCAATACGGCCGGCAGCGGGTTGCGGTCCAGGGCATCGAGGGCGTCGCCGAAACCGGAGAGGCGTTTGAATTCCGCGAGCGCCGCCTCGCGCGATACATACTCGACCCGTGCGACCGACGACAGCCGGCGGATATTGCCCGCCAGTTTTTCCGCCGCCGCGCTCGGGACATCCTGCTTGAGGAACAGCGAAATCTGGCCGTTGTTCTCCCAGCCGCTGCTCAGTTGCTGTACGTTTTCGAGAAGCAGGAAGAGGCCGGTCGGCAGCGCCAGCGTGATGCCGATCACGGCGACGGTCATGAGTGTGGCCACTGGCGCTCGCGCGAGTTGCCCGAGGCTGTAGAAGAGTGTTTGCGTGTGACGCAACAGATAATTCCGGATCATGTTTTGACTCCGGAGTCGGACAGAATCTCACCCTGCTTGAGTTCGAGTACGCGTTTGCGCGCCCGGTTGATCAGGTGATGGTCATGGGTGGCGATCAACACCGTCACCCCGTGATGGTGGAAGTCGAGGAAAATGTCGAGTATCTCGTCGGACAGGGCCGAATCGAGGTTGCCGGTCGGTTCATCCGCGAGCAGCAGGGGCGGCTTGTTGACCACGGCGCGGGCGATGCCGACGCGCTGTTGCTCGCCGCCCGAAAGCGTAATCGGATACATGCGCTCTTTGTCGAGCAGCCCCACCTTTTCCAGCGCCGCCCGCACCCGCCGCGGAATTTCACGGTGATCGGCGCCGGTGACGATCAGGGGTAGCGCGACGTTGTCGAAGACAGTGCGGTCAAAAAGCAGCTTGTGGTCCTGGAAGACCACGCCGATTTCCCGCCGGAAATAGGGAATACGCCGGCGCGGCAGGCGCATGAGATTCTTGTGGTTGACGATGGCTTCACCGCGTGTGGGCCGCTCGATGAGGGTGATAAGCCGGAGCAGGGTGCTTTTGCCGGCGCCCGAGTGTCCGGTGATGAATGCCATCTCCCCCGCTTCCATTTTCAGGTTGATATCGCGGAGAGCGTCGAAGCCGCTCGGGTAGCGCTTGAAAATATGGCTGAACTGAATCATGTTTGTTGGAAGCGCAGTCTAATCGCCTTGCGGAAGAATGGCGTCCACAAATTCATCGGCGTTGAATTCGCGCAGATCGTCAATGGCTTCGCCCACACCGATGTAGCGGATGGGCAGGCCGGTTTTTTGGGCCATGGCAATGAGGATGCCGCCTTTGGCAGTGCCGTCGAGTTTGGTGACCACCAGCCCCGACACCCCAACGGCATCGCGGAAGTGGGTCAGCTGCGACAGCGCGTTCTGGCCGGTACCGGCGTCCAGTACGAGTAGCACTTCCTGCGGCGCGGTGGCGTCAATTTTCGTGATAACGCGTTTGATCTTTTTCAGTTCATCCATCAATCCGGTTTGAGTGTGCTGTCGCCCGGCGGTGTCCACGATCAGGATGTCGCTGTGGCGCGCGGCCGCGGCGTTCAGAGCGTCGTGCACCACGGCGGCGGCATCCGCGCCGGTGTGTTGGGCGATGACTGGAATATCAAGACGGCCGGCCCAGGTCTTCAATTGTTCGATGGCGGCCGCACGGAACGTATCCGCCGCCGCCAGCAGTACATTGTGGCCATCGGTTTTCAGCCGGTGGCAGAGTTTGGCGATGGTGGTGGTCTTGCCCACCCCGTTGACCCCCACGACCATGATGACGAACGGCTTGGCCGCGGAAATCGTCAAGGGCTGGCTGCAGGGTTTAAGGATGGCCAGGATGTTTTGCCGCAGCGCGCCGTACACGGCACGGGTATCGGTTAACTGTTTGCGCGACACCTGCTCGGTTATTCCGGACAGCAGTTTCTGGGTTGTGTCCACACCGACATCGGCCGACAGCAGCAGCGTCTCCAATTCCTCGAGGAGACCCTCATCCAGAGCACGTTTGCCCAGCAGCAGATCGCTCAGGCCACGCGTCAGTGAACGCTGGGTGGCGGAGAGTTTGTCGCGCAGTCTGCCAAAGAGGCCAGAGGGCCTGCCGGTTTCGGTTGGTTGAGGGTTGTTGGGCAAAGTAAAGCGATCCTGAGGGAATTTTCTTCGGTTATCCCGATCCAAGCTGTGGCACAATATTATAGAAGAATCATCAGGGAAACCCTATGCATAATAAATTGTTCTGGCTCATCCCCCTGAGCCTGTGGCTCGCTGCTTGCACCCAGGTGCATGAAATGACTCTGTCCAACGGGCTGCGCGTCATCGTCAAGGAAGATCACCGCTCGCCAGTCGTGGTCTCGCAGGTCTGGTACAAGATTGGCAGCCAGGATGAGCCCCAGGGACTGACCGGCATTTCGCACGTGCTGGAGCACATGATGTTCAAGGGCACGGCGCTGCACGGACCCAACGAATTTTCACGCATCATCGCCGAGAACGGCGGACGTGAGAACGCTTTCACCAATTACGACTACACCTCCTATTTCCAGCAACTGGAAAAATCGCGTCTGCCGGTCAGCTTTGAGCTCGAAGCCGACCGCATGCACAACCTGACGCTCGCGGACGAGGAGTTTCGCAAGGAGATCAAGGTGGTCATGGAGGAGCGGCGGCTGCGGACCGAAGATCAGCCCGAGGCGTTGGTCAGCGAAAAATTTATGGCCACGGCCTATGCGGTGCACAACTACAAGAACCCGGTGATCGGCTGGATGCCGGATCTCGAAAAGATGACTGTGGAGGATGTGCGTACGTGGTACCGCCGCTGGTACACACCGGACAACGCCATCCTGGTGGTGGTCGGGGACGTGAAGCCGGATGAGGTATTTGCGCTGGCGCAGAAATATTTCGGGCCAGTTCCGTCGCGCTCGCTGGACAAGACGGTGACGGCATCGGAGCCGAAGCAGGATCAAGGACGGCGTACGCATGTTGCCGCGCCGGCGGAGGTGCCATACTTTATTCTTGGTTATCACACGCCGGTGTTTACCTCGAACGCCAAGCATGGCGATGTCTCGGAATGGGAACCCTATGCCCTCACGGTGCTGGCCGGGGTTCTGGACGGCGGTCAGGCATCACGTTTTGAGCGTGAACTCGTGCGTGAGAAAAAAATTGCCGCGAGTGTCGGTGTCGAGTACTCCGCGGTGTCGCGGTCTCCGAACTTGCTGGAGATCGATGGTACACCGGCGAACGGCCACAATATCGGGGAACTGGAAAAGGCTATCCATGCGCAGATCGAGCGCATCAAGGGTGAGCCGGTTTCCATGGAGGAGCTGAAGCGCGTGAAGGCGCAGGTGGTGGCGGCGAATGTCTACAGCCGCGATTCGGTATTTTATCAGGCGATGCTGGTCGGCCGGATGGCGGCGATAGGACTGGATTGGCGGATGCTCGATGAGTACGTCCAGCGCGTGAACGCGGTCACGGCCGAGCAGGTCCAGGCCGTGGCGCGCAAATATCTGGTGGACTCGAATTTGACGGTGGCGGTGCTCGACCCATTGCCGATCGATAAGGCAAAGCGGGGCCGCGCGCCGCGCATGGGAGGTGGCGATGTACGCTAGGATTCTGTGGTTTGTGGCATGCTTCGCCGTCTCGGCCGTGGCCGTGGCGGGCCCGAAGATCGAGCATTGGACGCTACCCAACGGCGCGCGCGTTTATTTTGTGCCTGCCCGCGAGTTGCCCATGGTGCAGATACGCGCCGTGTTCGATGCCGGTTCGAGCCGCGATCCGGCAGGCAAGTCTGGTTTGGCGCAACTGGTGAACGGGTTGCTCGATGAAGGTGCGTCGGGTCTGAGTGCCGATGAGATTGCGCGCCGTTTTGAAAACCTGGGCGCGGAGTTCGGCTCAAGTAGTGACCGCGACATGGTGACGGTGGATCTGCGCAGCCTCTCGGATCCCACCTTGCTCGATCCGGCGCTGGATCTGTTTGCCCGGATTCTCGCGACCCCGACTTTCCCCCAGGAAAATCTGGAACGCCAGCGTGAACAGTCACTCGTGGGGTTGCAGAAAGAGGCGCAATCACCGGGCGCGATCGCGGACAGGAAATTTTATCGCGCGCTGTACGGCGCCCATCCTTATGCGCAAAGCCCCTCGGGAGATGAGCCGGGGTTGAAGGCCATCGTGCGCGATGATCTGGTGGCGTTCCATAAGCGGTTTTACGTTGGCGCTAACGCCTGGTTTGTGATCGTGGGCGACGTCAGTGAGGGCGAAGCCAAGGGTATCGCCAAGCAGCTGGTGGGCCAATTGCCGACCGGCGAAATGGCACCCGCGCTGCCGCCGCCTCCGGCACTGGAGGCGGCGCATGAACAACGCATCGCATTTCCGGCCAGCCAGACCCATGTGCAGATAGGTCAACCGGGCATGCGGCGCGGTGATCCGGATTATTTCCCGCTCTATGTAGGCAACTACATCCTCGGCGGCGGCGGGCTGGTGTCGCGTCTGTCGGACGAAGTGCGCGAGAAAAAGGGGCTGTCCTACAGCGTCTACAGTTATTTTATGCCGCTGCGCGTGGATGGGCCGTTCATGCTCGGGCTGCAAACGAAAAACACACAACGGGACGAGGCTGTGAAACTCTTGCGTCAGGTGCTGGCGGATTTTGTTGCTAAGGGCCCGACGGACAAGGAACTGGAGGCCGCGAAGAAGCACATCACGGGTGGCTTTCCGCTGCGTATCGACAGCAATGGCAAGATCGCTGAGTACCTGGCGGTGATCGGCTTCTACGGTTTGCCGCTGACGTACCTCGACGATTTCATACCCCGAGTAGAGGCCGTCACGGCAGAGCAGATACGCGACGCCTTCCGACGGCGCGTGCACCCCGACAAGATGGCTACGGTGATGGTGGGTGGCGAGCGCTAACCACAAACCGAAGCGGCGCAAAACAGGCGCCGCCGCGCTATCTAAAACGACGCCAAAAAAGCCATCGGCCTATCCGGGCCGTCTGCGCATCATCGGTGGGCGCTGGCGCGGACGGCGGCTCGACATTGCCGAGTCGGAAGGACTGCGGCCGACGCCGGATCGGGTACGTGAGACACTGTTTAATTGGCTGCAACCTTATATCGATGGCGCCCAGTGTCTCGATCTCTTTGCTGGCACCGGGGCGCTGTGTCTCGAAGCCTTGTCCCGCGGCGCCGGTCGTGTGGTCATGGTAGAGAAAGCACCCCCTGTGGCCGAGGCGTTGCGCCGTCATGTGAAGCTGCTTGAGGCGCAGAATGCTGAGGTGGTGTTGGCTGACGCCGCCGAATACTTGAACCAGCCTCCCCAGCCCTTTGATATCATCTTTCTCGACCCGCCTTTCAAAAGCGATCTCATTGCCCGCTGTGCCGAATTAATAGAGGGGCATGGCTGGATCAAGCCGGGTGGTCTGATTTACATCGAGGCGCCGAGCCAGGTGGATGCGCTCCCCGTTCCCGCCACGTGGGAGTTGCTCCGCAGCAAGAAGGCCGGGCAGGTGGGGTATCATCTGGCGCGGAAAACATGATGCTTGATTTCGATCAATTGGCGGAATTTTTTCCGTGGTATATTTTGTAACCAATCCGAGGTTGTGAATGAAAGTAATCGCGCTCTACCCGGGGACATTCGATCCCATCACCAACGGCCACAAGGATCTGGTACGAAGGGCCTCGTGTTTGTTCGATGAGGTGATCGTGGCCGTGGCCGCCAATCCCCAGAAGCAGCCGTTGTTCGGCTTGAAGGAGCGAGTGGAACTCGCACGCGCCGTGCTGGCGGATATTCGCGGTGTGCGCGTGACGGGGTTCGATAACCTGCTGGTAGACTGCGTGCGACAGCATAACGCGCAGGTGATTCTGCGCGGTCTGCGGGCCGCGTCCGATTTTGAGTTCGAGTTTCAACTCGCGGGCATGAACCGCCGGCTTGCCCCTGAGATTGAAACGGTCTTTCTCACACCATCCGAGCAGGAGATGTTTATTTCCGCCTCGCTGGTAAAGGAAATCGCGCTGCTCGGCGGCAATGTGGCGGATTTTGTGGACCCGCGCGTCGCGGCTGCACTGTCTGCGAAAATCGTCTAATATCTTTTGTAGACAGTTTTTATCGTAAAACCATATTTTTATACAGGTATTTTCAGATGGCGCTGCTTATTACGGATGAGTGTATCAATTGCGACGTGTGCGAACCCGAGTGCCCGAACGGTGCCATCACCAAGGGTAAGGAGATCTACCAGATCGATCCCAATCTCTGCACCGAGTGTGTCGGGCACTACGATGCCTCGCAGTGCGTGGAGGTTTGTCCCATCGACTGCATCATCACCGATCCCGCCAATAAGGAGTCGAAAGATCAGTTGCGTCGGAAATACGAAGCCCTGATACGCAAGGCGGGTTGATTCCCGTTCTTTCCTGAAAAAGGCGGCCGTGGCTGCCTTTTTTTGTTTCGGGGTCAGACAAGACAAGGAACTTTCGATTCCGGATTTTGCGCTTTAGCCAGATCTCTTTTATCTTGTGCCCATGCTTGCTGCCTTCCGTGCCATTTTTCTCATTCTCTTGTTGCCACTTCCGGTGGCGGCAGACATGCGTCCGACCGCGGCTGGAATTGCGAGCGCGCATCCGTTGGCCACGCAGGCCGGGCACGAAATCCTGGCGCGTGGCGGCAATGCCTTTGATGCCGCTGTAGCGGTGGCGGCCGCGCTGGCCGTGGTCGAGCCCTACAACACGGGGCTGGGCGGCGGTGGTTTCTTTTTGTTGCACCAGGCACGCAACGGATTGGATGTCATGATCGATGCGCGCGAGCGCGCGCCACTGGCCGCGACCAGGAACATGTATCTCGGCGCGGATGGCAAACCCGTGGCGGGCCGGTCCGTGGACGGCCCGCTCGCGGCGGGCATCCCCGGCACGCCGGCGGCGCTAGTTCATCTCGCCGAAAAATACGGTCGCCTGCCATTAAAGCAAAGTCTGGCGCCGGCCATTCGTCTGGCGCGCGAGGGGTTCGCTGTCACCACACACTACGGCAAAATGACCTTGCGTCAGCATGACCGCCTGGAACTCAACCCGGAAGCGGCGCGTATTTATCTGAAAGGCGGTTTCATCTACGCCCCGGGCGAGGTACTGCGTCAGCCGGAACTTGCCGGCATGCTCACGCTTCTCGCCGACAAAGGTCGCGCGGGTTTTTACGCAGGCCGCGTCGCCGAAAAACTGGTGCGCGGCGTGCGTCAGGCGGGCGGTATCTGGAGCCGCCAGGATCTTTCCGATTACCGCGTTATCGAACGTCCGCCGGTACAGGGTGTTTACCGAGGCGTGCGTGTCACCTCCGCCGCGTTGCCGTCCTCGGGCGGGGTGGTGCTCATGCAGATGCTGAACATGCTCAGCGCGTTTGATCTCGACGCGCTGGAAAAGCCGGAGCGCGACCACGTGCTTGTCGAGGCTATGCGCCTTGCCTACCGCGATCGCGCGCGTTATCTCGGTGACCCGGATCGGGTGACCGTGGACGTGAACCACCTGCTCGATCCCGCCTATGCCACCCGGCTGCGGCAGGAAATTCGTCCACCCGCGCCGCACGAGAACATGACGCCCATTACGCCGGTGAAAGAGGGCAGCAACACCACGCATTTCTCGATCATCGATCGCGAAGGCAACCGCGTGGCCGCGACCCTGAGTCTCAATACGTTGTTTGGATCGGGTTTCATGCCGCCCGGAACCGGGGTGTTGCTCAACAACGAAATGGATGATTTTGCCGTGAGTCCTAATGCGCCAAACAGTTACGGCCTCATTGGCTCAGAGGCCAACGCCGTGGCCCCCGGCAAACGCCCGTTATCAAGCATGACCCCGACGTTTCTGGAAAGCGATGACACCGTGGTGGTCCTGGGCACTCCCGGCGGTAGCCGCATCATTACGATGGTGCTACTTGCTACCCTCGAAATGGCCCACGGGCGCGGCGGGCCGAAGGAGTGGGTGGCATTGCCGCGGTTTCATCATCAGTATCTGCCCGATGAGGTGACGTACGAGCCTAAGGCGTTTGACGCCACTGAGGTACGCGCCCTGCGCAAGTGGGGGCACACGCTGGAGGAGGTCAGGCCCGAGGGTTACGGCAATATGCAGATCGTCACGCAGTATAAAAAGACCAATCGTCTGGAGGCGGTGTCTGACCCGCGCGGGGAAGGTTTGGCAGAAGTGAAATAAAACGCAGAGCCGCGGCGCGATCAGGCGCTGGCGGTCGCGGGGGCTTGGCCTTCGAGGGTGTTCGCGTTGATGGCCTGGCGCATGGCTTCTATCCGCTTTTCGAGTTGTTGTTCCTGTTCGCGGATCCCATCGCGGATCTGTTCGAGTTCATGCACGCGATCTTCCAGCGTGTCGCTCGCCTGATGGATGCGTTTGACGGATTCGAGCCGGCGGCGCAACTGCACCTGATGTTCACGCACCTGCGATTCCATCGGCGACATGATGGTCTTCAACCAGTTGTCGGCGTCGCGGTTGGCCATTTTGTAGATGGCTCGGATCTTGGCCACGGAGGATTCAAAGAACTTCCGGGTCAGAATCTGTTGTTCGGTGAAGACGAGCGAGACGCTTTTCATGTATTGATCGTGTTTGGCCTCGAGCCGTTTGATCTCGCGCAGGTAGCGCGTGACAGAGAATCCACCGGGCTTGATGCTGGACAGACCATGTTCTTCCTGGAATTTCTTGTACACACCTTCCATCATCGCCTTGATTTCTTGCGCCTGTTTGGAGGCTTCTTCCATGGTGTCGTGAGAGAACTTGAAGAAATTCTCCATGCAGCCTTTGAGACCGGACGTGGTCATGCTGATTTCCATGTTCTTCTTGGTCTGGGCGATTTGCGTGTCCAGGTTTTTCAAGTTCAGGTGTGAATACAGGACATTGGTCTGTTGCGAGAAAATACTGCGGGTCGCCTGGAAGCGTTGCAGGCTCTTCTCGAAGATTTCCTTGTCGGCCTTAACCTTAAGCATCATGTGTTCGATGACATCCATGTTTTTTCCGGAAAGACCGGTCAGTTCTTCCATGTGCTCGTAAACACCCTTCGAGCGCTGCGCGATGATCAGGAGTATGGCGTTGATCGCATCGTCCATGTCGCCGCGGATGTTGTCGCTGACGATCTCGCGCTTGGCCGGGATGATCTCGTTGCCCAGCGCCTGTTCCAGTGCGCGGATGCGACTGCGTTCGAGAACCTTCTGGTCGTTCCTGACTTTTCCGAGTAGTGCCTTCTGCGCTGAGACCGGATAGATGTTCTGTTCGGGGATCGCCAGGTGTTTGGCGGTTTCCCGGACCTGGCGGTCGATTTCACGGTTGACTTCATCCCAGTTACGCAGGTCGTCCCAGAGCCCGTCGATCTTGTTGAGCACGACGAGCCGGCCCTTGTTGGAGCTGTCCTTGCGGCTGCCGATGTGGTTGTGCCAGACATCGATGTCGGACTTGGTGACCCCGGCGTCGGCGGCGAGAATGAACAGCACCGCATGCGCAGACGGCAACATATTAAGCGTCAGTTCCGGCTCGGCACCGAGCGCATTCATGCCCGGCGTGTCGAGGATCACGAGTCCCTGTTCGAGCAGCGGGTGCGGGATGTTGATGATGGCGTGGCGCCATTTCGGTATTTCCACCATGCCGTCATCGGCAATGCGCATGCCGTTCTGTGATTCGTCCTCGGCGACATGGAAGCCCATGGTTTGGGCCTCTTCCCGCGGCACATGTTTGACTTCCGTGATGTGCTGCAGCGACTGGACCATCTTGTCCGGCGACTGGGTGTCGAGCGGATGGGTCTGCCATTGTTCGGGGAAGCCACGGAATTCGGTAATGGTGGTGCCGGTCTTGCGGGTCTCGATCGGCAGCAAGCGCAGCGAAGGTGCACTGCCCGGTTCGTACATTACCTCGGTTGGGCACATGGTGGTGCGCCCCGCGCTCGAGGGCAGGATGCGTTGTCCGAAGTTGGCGAAGAAAATGGCGTTGATCAGTTCTGATTTGCCGCGTGAGAACTCGGCAACGAAGGCGACATAGAGCTTGTCGTCGTGCAATGTGGAAAGCACGTGCTCTAGGCGTTGGTCGACCTGGGTGTCGCTCAGATCCTGTTTCAGCAGCCAGGACTTGAGTTCGGCAATGGCGCTGGAGAGCCGATTGCGCCAGGCGCTGTAGGCTTCGAAATGCTGTTCCAGGTTCTGATTCTTCACGTTCACGGACATCCCTTGAAAACGATCCCTCGGCACGTCTTGGCCGCTTACCATGTCACATTGGGTCGGAGGTCAAAAGCAAGACGACCAATGCCACCACATAGATACTTTCTATAGGCTAAGTCTAGCCTACAACTGGCATTTCGGGCAGAAAAACGCCGTCCGCTGGCCCTGCCGCTTGGCCCGGATGGGTGTCCCACAGGTCGGGCAGGGCTCGCCCTCGCGCCCGTAGACATGGAGTGAAAGCTGGAAATAACCGGGCTGGCCGGAGGCCTGGCGGAAATCACGCAGGGTGGTCCCCCCGGCCTGGATGGCCCGGTGCAGGATCTGGCGGATCGTCCTGGCCAGTGTCTAGCAGTGGGCTCGCGTGAGCCGGCCGGCCGGCCGCGACGGACGGATGCCGGCCAGAAACAGCGATTCGTTTGCGTAGATATTGCCCACGCCGGCGACCACATGGCCGTCGAGCAGGAAGTCGCGCACGGCGCGTTTGCGTCGGCGCGACGAGTGGAACAGATAGGCGCCGTCGAAATCTGGGCCGAGTGGTTCCGGTCCCAGGTCCTTCAACAGCTTGTGTGCCAGCGGGTCATTGTGGGTCCAGAGCACCGCGCCAAAACGGCGCGGATCGTGCAGGCGCAGGCAGTCGCCATTGTCGAGCACGATGTCCACGTGATCGTGTTTATCCGCCGGTTGGTCGCAGGAAGTCACGCGCAGGCTCCCAGACATGCCAAGATGCAAAATCACCGTTCCCGCGTGCGTGACCAGCAGCAGGTATTTGCCGCGGCGAGAGGCGGACTGGATGACTTGTCCGGGCAGTTCCTTTTTCAGTTTGTCCGGCACCCGCCAGCGCAGGCGGGTGTGGCGCACGATCACGCGCGCGACGGATCTTCCGACGACATGCGGTTCGATGCCGCGGCGCGTGGTCTCGACTTCAGGCAGTTCCGGCATGGACGGGGAGAGGCAGACGAACGCAGAAAGACAAGCGTGACAACTTCTTGCGCATTAATCGGCCCCGGAAATTTCGAGCAAGCGCTTTCCAGTTGCTTCGGTGAAGTGGTATTCGAGCCCTTCATCCTGGCGGTGCAGGATGAAATCAGGCTTGTACGCGAGAATGCCCAGCAGAATCTTTTCGCTCTTGCCATCATGGGTGGTACCGATTTCAATCCGGCCAATTTCCTTCTTGCCAGAGAATTTTTCGACACCGAGCGCGCTGGCGTTCTGCCATTCTGAAACAAAATCGTTGATTTGATCGGTGGTCAGTTTTTTGTTGCGCGGTTTCTGCTGCCAGACTCCGTTTTGCAGAGTGAGCGTGAAACCGGGCAGCCTGAAGGCGGTAAGCTTGCGGTCGTTTTCAAGCAGGCGGCTGTCGATAAAATCCACATACGGATGGCTGACCGCCATGAAACGCTGTGCCGGTATGAGGTAGACGCTGTTCTGGTATTGGACATAAATCAGGTTTTTGAGCGGGTGTAACGTGCCGAAGGCAAGTTCGTCCTTCTCAAGCCAGAGACGCGCCTGCGGCTTATCGAGACCGAACTCGCCGTGGTTGTCGCCAACGGGTAATCGGGTTTCGCTGGGTGCGGAGGCAATGCGCAACAGGTTCTCAACGTTGAAGTGATTGGCGCGCGCAGAAACCGGCGCCGTGAGTCGCCACTGACTACCCGTCATTTCCAGCGCGATGGGATTTTTGTCCGACTGTTCGATGCGGATGTGGGTAATGGCGTCGGTCTTGATGCCGGTGAACGGTTGTTCCGGTACGTCCTTTTGTTGCCCAGGTTTATGGATGGCAACCCAGGCGAGGCCCACGACAAGCACCACGAGCGCCAGATTCAGCAGCCAGCGTATCTTGAGACGCACGGGTTGTGCTGCGCCGCCCCCGGGCGGGGGTTGATTCTCCGGATTTGTTTCAGGTGCGTTTGTCACGCGCATTCCTCAGCGCTTACGCCGCCGTAGCCAGATGACGACGCCACCTGCCGTGAGCACTAATGGCAGTGCGATCAGAAACAGAATGGCAATGGCGATCTGGACCGGGTGCGAGAGATTAAGCTGGCGGTCGCGTGTGGTTTGCACAGGAATGTTGACATAGGCATCGTCCTGCGAGAGCCAGTTAATGAGGCTCATGCCGAGATCGAGATTGCCGCCGTTGCCCAAGTAGCTGTTGGAAAGGAAATCGCCGTCGCCGAAAACCGTGATGCGCTGTTGACGCTTCTCCTGGTCACGCGTCAACGTCACGGCGATATTCAGCGGGCCCGGGATGTCGGTGCCCTTGTTGAATTCGATTTTGCCATCGAGTGATCCGGTTTCCGACCAGCTGGAGGGGCGCGTATCGATAAGCACCGATCCCTGCCAGCCCTCGGGGGCGTTCATGCTGATGCCGCTCGCAAAAGGAAAGAGGGTGACCTTGGCGAAATTCCGGACCACGGGGTGCGCGCCGTACTTGGCCACCACGATGGCAGCGGCGTTGCCGGTGATGGCCTCGGCCGTCGGGTCGACGATGGTGCCGGGTTGAAATTCGATGCCGAGGTTTTCCGCGATGGGTTCCAGTCCGTATAACGGGCCGGGGTCGCTGAGCCACAGCAGGTTGCCGCCGTGTTGGAGATAATTCTGGATTTCCTTGACCTCTCCCGGCAGCAGTTGCGTGCGCGGGCCAGCGATCACCAGCACCGTGGCGTTTTGCGGAATCTGCGGATGCTCGCCCAGCGATAGCGATTGGGTTTTGAAGCCGCGTTTGTGCAGCTGCGACGCCCAGGTGGAGAGATCGAAGTTCGCCTGCCGGTCGGGGGAGCGTTCACCGTGCCCGCTTAAAAAGACCACCCAACGCTCGCTACGGTG
The DNA here is from genome assembly GCA_041481225.1 of Sulfurifustaceae bacterium. Lineage (GTDB taxonomy): Bacteria > Pseudomonadota > Gammaproteobacteria > Acidiferrobacterales > Sulfurifustaceae > Sulfuricaulis. The sequence continues at coordinate 23,691 of JBGPBL010000008.1, forward strand.
GCCAAGACGCGTCAGTGCGTTGGTGAAATTTTCTTCGTTGAGTTGCGTGGGCGTAAGACTCTCCCTGGCCTCGTTGTATTCCAGCTGCAGTTCGCCATCGAACTGGATGCCGGCTTTGCGTACGCGCTCGGGGTTGGTGTCGGGATCGACAAATTCTAGATGGATGTCCGGACGGTATTTCTGATAGCGCTGCACCATGTCCTGGATAAGTTGGCGTGTCTCGCCGCGCTGGCTGGCGAAGGCGGTGATCTTGACCGGTCCCTTTAGCCGTTCGACCACGGCGATGCTGGCTGGCGTCAGTGAATGGCGGTGCGCCTGGGTCCAGTCGAATTGCAGGTGGTATTCGCGTGAGAGCCATTGCAGCAGGCCGATGATGACCAGGAACAGCATGACGAAACTGACGTTGACCAGACGCAACTGCCATTTTGTTTTGGGCGTGTGGTGCATGTGTCAGCCCCCCAGCCGGTCGGCATCGAGGCGTCGGATGCTAAGGGCCAGAAAGGTGAAGATCAGCAGCACGTGATAGATCGCATCGGCGCTGTCGAAGATGCCTTCAAGAAATGGTTTGTAATGGTTGAAGAGCGAGAGGTACGCGAGCACGCTCCCGCCGGCGACCCCCTGTCCCGACCAGTCCAGAACCCAGAAAAGAAGCAGGGCGCCGAAGGTGCCGATGGCGGCCACAGTGGGATGCTGTGTCAGCGTGGACATGAACAGTCCGATGGCGGCGAACCCCGCCAGCAGCAGGGCGAGCCCGAGCAGACCGGAAAAGAACAGGCCGAAGTCCAGCCCACCGCCGGTGAGCAGGGACAGCGGCATCAGTCCGATGAGCACCAGCAGCATCAGCAGGAACAGCACGATGCCCAGGTATTTTCCCAGCACGATCTCGGTCATGGAGATCGGGGCGCTGAAGAGCAGCGACAGTGTTTTATTGCGCCGTTCCTCGGCCACCAGGCGCATGGTGAGCAGCGGTACCACGAGCAGCAGCACGATGGCGGCATTGCCGAGCAGATCCGGCACCACGACTTCGGTGACGCCAGGCGCGCTTTCCATCGCCAGCAGTTGCGGCTGGTAAATCTGGTACAACTCGACGCGGCTCAGGAACAGGAACGCCAGGATGAGCTGCACCACGGCGAGGATTGACCATGCCAGCGGCGAGAGGAACAGCGACCTCAGTTCACGCATGCCGATGGTCAGTATCATGCGGGTGGGGTTTCCATGTTGGCGACGTGGTGGGCGGAAGCGAGTGCCTCCGCGGCCTGCGGGTCCGAGGTCAGTTCCATGAATACCTGCTCCAGAGACATCCGCCCCGGCCGGATTTCCTGCAATCCCCAGTTTTTCTCCGAGGCCAGCCGGAGAATTTCCTCGGTCGGGTTGCGATCGGCTTCATGGAACACATGCAGGCGTCCTTCGCTTTCCTTCTGCACCGAGGTCACGGCCGGGATTTTTTCGATCAGCGCGATATCGGGTTCCTCACGGAAGGCCACGGTGAGTGAGGCCGACTTCATGTGTTGTTGCAATCCTTCGATGCTTTCGTTCAGCACAAGCTCGCCCTTGTGGATGATTTGCACGTGGTCGCACACGGCTTGCACCTCGGGCAGGATATGCGTGGACAGAATCACGCCGTGTTCCTTGCCGAGTTCGCGGATCAGCGTGCGGATCTCGCGGATCTGGATCGGGTCGAGTCCGACCGTGGGTTCGTCCAGGATTACCACCGGCGGTAGGTGGATGATCGCCTGCGCAATACCCACGCGCTGTTGAAAACCCTTTGACAGGTTGCCGATGAGACGCCGGCCGACTTCCTGCAACCCGCATCGTTCTTTGGCGTTGTCGCGTGCCGGCCGGTGTTGGCTGCGTGGCAGGCGGTTCAGGGCCGCGCAGTAGTCTAGATATTCGTCCACGGTGAGATCGCGGTACAGCGGCGGTTGTTCCGGCAGATAACCCATCGCGGCTTTGGCGGCGCGTGGGTCTTCGAGCAGATCATGGCCGGCAATGGTTACGCTCCCGCCCGAGGGCGCGAGATTGCCGCTGATGATTTGCATCGTGGTGGTTTTGCCCGCGCCGTTGGGGCCGAGGAAGCCGAGGACTTCGCCTTTCTGGATAGTGAAGCTGACGTCCTTGACCGCCTGAAACTCGCCGTAGAATCGCGAGAGATTTTTGACTTCTACCAGGACGGCGCCGTTCATGACACGTTGCGATTCAGGTGAAAGGGCTGTTCAAGCATGGGCCGCATTAAATGGGTCAGGGCCGGGAATGTCAATGCAATCTCCGGCGTGGCCGCGATGGGCGCCGCCGCATGTTGCGCGCGCAGAAGGGTGAGGCAAATGTGACGCAGCCGGCCAGTGGTTGTTCTCATTTTTTCGTAAGACTGGGATAAGAGCAGGGGGTTCCATTCTGATTAATATGTTGTAAAAGCAGGGTTTTCTGGATTTCCCTGTCCTGGCACGGAATGTGCCTCTTATTGAGGTAGAGAGGCAATACGGAACCAGCACCATGAAAACCCGGACAACCCTGATCGCCATGACTTTCACTGCCGCAGCTGCCCTCTGGACTGCTGCCGGTGAAACGTCCGATCCTGTGCTGAATTCGAATGAATTACCGGCCGATATCGTCACCTCCGCCTGTAACCCGTCCATGGTTGCGGATGAGGCCGGGGCATGTCAGGTGCAGGATTATGCAAACCGCTGGATCGGCAAGACCGCCAGGGGTGATTTGTTTGTGGTGCTGGGGGCCTTCTGCACCGCGGATAGCGGTTGCCGCGCCTGGCTTGTGGAAAAGTCCGGGACAGGAGTCAGCACATTGCTCGCGATGAACGGAAAATTCCATCTGCGCCGCGGCGCCAATGCCTATCCGGTAGTCGAAACGCATACGGAAATATCAGCCATCAACAATGCCTACAACCGTTTTGAATGGAACGGCGCGGTCTACGCGCGCACCGGAAATAAATTGTTGTACAAGGTGGACGGCCACGAATGTGGCACGCGCGAGGAATGCAGCAATGTGGCGCGCAAGGCGCTGCAACACGAGGATGTCGACCGCGCGGTGAAAATCTGGGAAAACGTGCACGGTGTTTCCTGGATTTAGTACCCTGTTTCCTGCTCGCACGTAAGCTCACCTCTCCGTTTTTCCCATGCGGCAGTAGTGCCGCTGTTACCGCAGGGCAATACCCGCTCTCAATCCGCAGTTTTTCTTGACCGGGTTTTCGGTAACAATAGCGGCCTTTCCAAATCAGAAGGCCCAAGGCATGAGCTTCAAAGTACGCATCGAGTCGAGTGGCCACGAGTTCGTCGTGGAAGCCAAGGAAACGGTGTTGGCCGCGGCGCTGCGCCAGGGTATTCCCCTTGCCTACAGTTGCCGCAACGGCTCCTGCGGTACCTGCAAGGGCAAGCTGATCTCGGGCCGAGTGGATTACGGTGTCTACGAAGACAAGGCCATGTCGGTGGAAGAAAAAAACGCGGGCCACGCGCTTTTCTGCCAGGCCGTACCGCAGTCGGATCTCGTGATCGAAGCGAAAGAAATCGACGCTGCCAAGGGTATTCCCATCAAGATTCTCCCGTGCCGCGTCGCGAAGCTGGAAAAACTCGCGCACGACGTCATGCAGTTGTCGCTCAAGCTGCCCGAAGGCCAGCGCCTGCAGTTTCTCGCCGGGCAGTACATCGACATCCTGCTCGCCGGCAACAAACGCCGCAGCTTTTCGCTCGCGACCGCGCCAGAGGCGGACGAACTGCTGCAACTGCATATCCGCCATGTCCCCGGCGGATTTTTCACCGACCATGTCTTTAACAAGATGAAAGAAAAAGACCTGCTGCGCTTTCAGGGGCCGCTGGGCACTTTTTTCCTGCGCGAGGACTCAGACAAACCCATGATTCTTGTCGCCGGCGGCACCGGGTTTGCTCCCATTAAGGGCATCTTGGAGCATGCCTTGGCCAGGGGTATCACACGCCCGATGCATCTTTACTGGGGCGTGCGGGCGCAACGCGATCTGTATCTGCACGAATTGCCGCTCGCCTGGGCGCGTGCACACAAGCATTTCCGTTATACGCCGGTGTTGTCGGAGCCATTGCCGGAAGACCAGTGGACCGGCCGTACCGGTTGGGTGCATGATGCCGTGGCGGCGGATTACCCTGACCTGAGCGGCCATGAGGTGTATGCGAGCGGGCCGCCGCCGATGATTGCGGCGTTCAAAGAAGCAGCGAAAAAACATGGCCTGCCTGACGACCGCCTGTATTATGATTCGTTTGAATTCAGCCACGCGACCCCGAACTGAGGCTGGGCACGAATTTTACTGGAGGCAACGATGCGCACAGTTCTGATGATCGTGGTGGCGGTGTTATCGCTCACGGCCTGCGACGAGCAGAAGCGTGACGTGAAAGACACGGTGTTTGCGCCGCAGATTAAAGCCCTGGAAAAGGCGCGGGCGGTCGAAGGCAAGGTTCAGGAAGGCGCGCAGAAGACACGTGCCGCCGTGAGCGCTTCCGAAAATCAGGGCAGCGAAGGTGAGCAAAAGACGCCAGGGTATTAATGATCGCCACGATTCAACTTTATGAAAAATCGGTACGCGTTGAACTGAGCGCCAGTGCCGAACGTGCACTGGAACGCCGCACGCAACCTCTCTATGCCGAAGTGCAATTGATTTTCGGTTGCATGGTGGCGAAGCGCGTGTGGTTTCGCGACGAGGCTGTCAAAGGTGCGGTGGCCGTGACGCCGAAGCTCAGCCTGTGGTTCCGGCCCGCGCGTTATGAAAAGGCGTGCAGCTTCGATGAGATCGACGGTGGCGCTGTGGCCAGTGATTTTCCGATGGCCGTGGATCGGAAAGGTTTCGTGCCGGACGTGGTGCGGATCGATTTCCGCGCTGGGAAATGGGTCGGTGAATTTACCTATTCGATGGATGTTTTCCGCGTGCAGAATGTGGCGCTTGAATCATCCAAATAAACCGTGGGCAGCCTGCATGCAAGGAAATGGGACCTGAAGCAGGGGCATGATTATAAATGACAAGGCGAGCGACGCAGGTCTACATTCTCCGCGCCCTTACAAAAATCAAAAGACATACATGAAACCAATAGCCGCCTTGGCCATGCTTTTACTGTTTTTTTCCGCACCCGTGCCGGCGCGTGATGTCGGCGGCGTCAACGTTCCTGACAGCCTCACCCTGCAGGGTGAAAAAAATTCTCTCGTGCTGAATGGCGCCGGCTACCGCAAAAAATTCTTTATCAAAGTATATGTCGGCGCCCTTTATCTGGCACAACCGATGACCCAGGCCGAGGCGGTACTGGGCGCCAGTTCAGCGCGTGCCATGCTGATGTATTTTGTACACGAGGTAGGTACTGAAAAGCTCGCCAGCGCTTGGAAGGAAGGTGTTCTCGCCAACAGCACCACGGCCGAAGCACGGAATTTTCAGTCTCGGATCGACCAGTTAAACGGCATGATGCGCGACATGAAGCCAAACGATGCGCTGCGTCTTGAGATGCCGGCGAACGGTGAAACCCGAGTGTTCATCAACGACACGTTACGCGGTTCCGTGATGGGCGCGGATTTTCAGCGTGCCCTGCTCAGGGTTTGGCTCGGGCCGGAACCGGCAGATGCCAGTCTGAAACGCGCGGTACTCGGCGAGAAGGACTAACCCGTTTCTGACTAGATGAGATGAACGGTTTGGGCCACCCAAGCCAAAGAGACTTGAGTGCGGGAGAACCTACCGCGCGGCGCGGTAGCGGGAAGTATACGAACCTTGGCTTGAGCGCGTTTGGGTCTGGCGCAATTCGCTGATGTATTTTTCCAATCCACGGCGGTAGTAATCGAGCGCCTTGTCTTTTTCCCCGAGGCGTTCGAGGAGACTGCCCATTTCGCGGAAGGCCTCGACCGGGCCTTGCATGGAAAGACACTTTTCAAGGTGGTTACGCGCCTTGGCGTCCTGTCCAGTGCGCATGGCCAGCCGCGCCACCGTCAGTAGCAGCTTCGGTTCGTCGGCATGCGACGAGAGCCAGCCTTCAGCGGCTTCGAGTTGTTCCGCGGAATGGTTTCCATGTACCTCGCCATACAGTTCCACCAGTAGCGGATCCCAGACATCCTCGATGGCGGTGCGCAGCACCGATTCGGCCTCATCCACTTCGTTCTGCCGGATCAGCTGGCGCGCATAAATCGCGATCAGCGACGGTTGACGCTTCAGTGATTTGGGAACCGCATTCCAAGCCTTTTTCAGCACCGCCGGCAGTCCTGACGGTAGCGAGAGTCTGAGCAGTTCGCGATGCGCCTGCAATTCCAGGGCATCGACCTCATTCGTGGTCATCACGTAGTTCTGGCGCAGCTCCGGGATAAGCTCAATGAGGCCGGTCCAGTCGCGCAGTTCGACATGAACCTGGGCCAGCAGCTTTAGCACTTGCCGGTGTTTCGGCGCGGTGGCGCGCAATTCGTTAAGCGTGGCGAGGCACTGTTCGAGCTGGTGCGACCGGTGTTGCAGGTAGGCCTGGGTCATGCCGATGGCCAAGTCATTGTTAACGGCGCTTTTGTGCGCCAGCGCCAGGTATTCGTCACGCTTTTCAATGTTGCCCTGGCCCTCGCAGGCGAGGGCGGCACCGAGGTAATTCAGAAGCGGCGTATCGCCATGGCGCATGCCCGCGAGCAGCTGCGTTTCCGCTTCCACCCAGTTGCCCTCGGCGAGGTTGACAAGGCCGTGAGTCAGCGCCACACGCGCTTCCTTGGCGTGGCGTCGGGCGCGCCAGCGCCGGACATCGCGCGGGATGCGCACCAGCCGGACCAGAATAAACAGCAGCAGGTACACCAGAAAAAACGCCGCCAGCATCAACGGGACGAAGACCGTGAACGTCATCTCGATGCTCCACGGCGCGCGTGCGATGAGCACGTAACCCGGGTTCTCGGTGGAGTAAAGGGTGATCATAACACCCGCAAACAGTACCGAGAGGACGATCAGCAGCAATTTCACGACTCATTCCCCCGACCGGACAGGCGCCGCAATGTACTGAGCGAGGCGGAGATGTCCGGCAGTTCAGTGACGATCTTGGTGCTCAGAAGCGTATCCAACTCGCTCTGCATGTTGGTGACGACCTGGGAATTCAGATCGAAATATTCCTTTGTCATGCGTATGGCGGATTTGAGGTTTTGCTGGTACACGGGCAGGTTGCCTTGCAATAGCGCCTGCTGGGCGCCGTAAAGCGCAAGCCGCAGGTTTTCGCGCAGGAAATACTGTTGCTCCGGCGGCAACAGCGGCTTCTGAATTTCCACGTTGTTGCGAAGACGCACGAGCGAAGCCATATCTTGCCACAGGGCATGCACGGCAACGCGCCACGTGCTCTCCTTGGCCACGGCCTTGTCGCCGGCCTCGTCTTTCCTGGGTTCGATGCCAGTTTCATGTTGGCGTATTTCGAGCGCGAGCGGCAGACGGTTGATCATGTCCGCGAGCGTGCCGAGGCGTAGCGTGATGCCGCTAATGTCGGTTTTGTCGATTGATTCAATAAGCGCCATCTCGCGCGCGAGTTCCCGGCGCACCGGCAACAGCCTGGGTCGGGCGAGTTGTTGCAGTTGTTGGTCGGCGGCGCGCAGGGCGGCGAGCGCAGAATGGGTGTCGCGCGCCAGTTGCAGACGGTTGTTGGCGATGACGAGAAGCTGTTCGGCTTCCGTTAGGGCCCATTCCATGCGGTTGCGGGTGAGGTCGTTGTTGATTTTATCCAATGAGGTCCGGATCGTGTCCTGCGTTTCTTTCAGGCTCTTGATGTCCTTGTCGGCGGCGGCCAGCGATTCCTGGATTTGGACATTGTCGGCCTGGATCTGGTCGAGTGTGTCGACAACATCGGTCGTGAACAGATCCGCGTTCTGGTAAAGCACGGTGTACCAGAGGTAGCCGCTCGTAATGAGCGCGATGACGGCGAGGATCAGCGCAAGCCCGCTGCGGACCTGGCCAGGACGCATGCCCTTGGTTTCCTCATTGGTCGTCTGCTTGCCGTGTTTGGGTGTCTCGGCGTTGGCAGATTTCGGGAAGTCGGTGTGATCTGTCATGGGTTTTGGCCTGTGTCGATTCGACGATTATAGGGTTTTTTGCGTCGCCCGCCACGTCCGGATGGCGGCCACAATGGCCTCGTCGCTCGCCTCCCTGGCGAGGATGGAGGCATTTTCGAAGCCCAGTTCACGGCAGGCGGCGGCCAGGCGTTCGCTGATGACGACCGCGGGCGTGCGCAGGAGCCATGGCCGCCCAGTCTTGCCCACCATGTCGAGCAAATTGTGCAGGCCATCCAGGCTGGTAATGCTGACGATATCGATCGAGCCTTGCGCCACTCGCTCTAGCAACGGCGCGGCGTCGGCCAGTGGGCGCGTGCGGCGATAGCATTCGGCATACTCCACCCTGGCCCCGCGTTGCGTAAGTGTATCGCCCAGCAGTTCGCGGCCGCCTTCGCCGCGGAAGATCACGATCCGTTTGCCCGTGACCTGTTGCAAGGCCGGAAGCGCCAGCAGTGACTCGCTGTCGAAACGGTTCGCGGGCGCTAACACGTTTTTGATCCCGAAACGGTCGAGCGCCTTGGCGCTGCCACGCCCAACACTGGCGCTTAACAGGTGCGACGGAAATTTTCCGCGACGCGCGATAATCAGGTCTAGCGCCCGCTTGACTGCGTTCGGGCTGATGAAGATCGCGAGCGCAAACTCATCCAGCCGGTCGATGATCGAGTACAGCGCCCGAGTGTCACGCGGCTCGGTGATTTCAATGACCGGAAACCGTACCGCTTCGCCGCCTTCCTGTTGTATGCGTTGCGCCAGGTCCTCCGCTTGGTCGCGGGGACGGGTTACAAGCACACGCACGCCATCCAGGGCGCGCGTGCGGGAAGGGGATTCAGGCACGTCCGTATACCTTGTCGAGGATGGTCTTGGCGCCTTTGGCAAGCAGTTCCTGTGCGAGTTGCGCGCCCAGCGCTTCCGCCTGCGCGGACGCGCCGCGAATCTCCGCGCGCAGCAGCCGGCTGCCATCCGGCTCGCCGACGAGACCACGCAGGTACAGCATGTCGCCGTGCAGCTCGGCGTAACCGCCGATCGGCACCTGGCAGCCACCGTCGAGATGCGCGTTCATGGCGCGCTCCGCCGCGACGCACAGTTGTGTCGCGCGGTGATTGAGCGGCGCGATTAGTTCATTCGTGGATTTGTCGTCGATGCGGCACTCGATGGAAACCGCGCCTTGCCCCACGGCAGGCAGGCTCACGCGGGTGTCGAGCCGCTCGCGGATGCGAGTCTCCATGCCCAGACGTTTCACGCCGGCGACGGCAAGGAGAATCGCCTCGTATTCGCCGGCATCAAGCTTAGAAAGACGCGTGTTCACGTTGCCACGCAGCGTGAGAATCTCAAGATGCGGATAGGCCTCGCGCAACTGACACTGGCGACGCAGACTGGAAGTACCGACGCGCGCACCCTCCGGCAGGATGGCGAGGGTGTCGTAATGGTTTGAGATGAAGGCATCGCGCGGGTCTTCGCGTTCACAGACAACAGGGATATGCAGCGACGGCGGCAGCGTCGCGGTGACGTCCTTCATGGAATGTACGGCAATATCCGTATTCTTTTCGAGCAGCCCCTGTTCCAGTTCCTTGATAAACAGCCCCTTGCCGCCGATCTTTGCCAGACTGCGGTCAAGGATGCGGTCGCCTTCGGTGGTCATCGTCACCAGTTCAACACGCAGGCCGGGGTGATGTCGCATGAGTTGTGCGCGCACGTATTCCGCCTGCCACAGGGCCAGTTGGCTTTTGCGCGTACCGAGACGGAGGGTTTTCAAGTGAATAAATAACTCAGGCATTCATCGGGCGGTTGCGCGCCCAGCGGCGTACCTGCGCGGTATGCCGGCGGCTCACGTCCAGTTTGTTTTCCAGACCCTTCAGGCTCACTTGCCAGGTTCCGTCCTGGCTCTTTTCGATGCCCTTGATACAGCCCGTGGCCACGAGGGCATTGCGATGGATGCGCAGGAAGCGTTCACCGAATTCCTCTTCCAGATTCACCAGCGAATCTTCTATCAAGTGCTCTTCGGCGGAGGTACGCACGACGACGTACTTGCTGTCCGCGAGAAAGTACAGGATTTCCGGTACCGGCACCAGGCGGATGTTGCCGCGCAGGTGCACGCTGATGTGTGTTCGCACGGTTGGTTCGGGACGCGCCTGGTTGACCTCGGCCAGCTGTTTCATGGTGAGCTTATGCGCCTTGGACAGCGCCTTGGCCAGCCGGTCTTTGCGGATGGGCTTGAGCAGGTAGTCCACGGCGTTGACGTCGAAGGCATCGAGTGCGTGCTGGTCGTAGGCCGTGGTGAAGATCACGCTTGGTGGATTTTCCATGCCCATGAGGTGCATGGCAGCCTCGAGTCCGTCCATGCCCGGCATGCGGATGTCCATCAGCAGGACATCGGGATTAAGCTCGGCGGTCTTTTCCACCGCCTCCGAGCCGTTCATGGCTTCGCCGACCACGGTATAGCCGCCGATGTCGTTCAGCAGTTCGCGCAGGCGGTCGCGGGCCAGTTTTTCGTCGTCTACGATCAATACTCTCATGGGTTATCTCCACGGGTCGGTAATACGACCGTGACTGTGAAAAGATCATTTTCTTCGCTGATCGTAAGCGTCGCCTGTTCACCGTAATGGCTATGGAAGCGGCGGCGGATGTTGTCCAACGATTGAACGTGGCTCGTCTTTGTCAGCTTGGCCCTGGTCTTGGGGACGGGGTTGGTTATCTGGATGTGAATTTTATCGTTTTCATCCCACAACCGCACGTCCACCGCGCCGCCGGCGGGCAGCTCCTCTATCCCGTGGCGGATCGCATTTTCCAGCAGGGGTTGCAGCGTAAGTACCGGCATCACGGCCTTGCGCGGAAACTTGCCGACGTCCCAGTTAACCGTGAGCCGATTATCGAGGCGTAGCGCTTCGAGTGCGAGGTATTTGTTGGCGACGTCGATTTCATTCTTGATGGGCACCAGAGCCTCGTCCTCGGACAGCATCATGCGGAAGAGATCCGCCATGTCCTCGATCGCGGCCTCGGCTTTTTCCGGCTCGCGGCGTGTGAGTGAGGCGATAATGTTGAGGCTGTTGAACACGAAGTGCGGACGGATGCGCGATTGCAGGGCCTGGATCTTGGCGCGTGTCTCCGACAGCGTGCGCTGGGTCAGTTCGTGTTTGGCCACGAAGAAGCGCAGCAGCAAGCCGTTAATGATGGCGCTGATGGTGAGGTTCAGGATGTGAAAATCTGCGTACCACTCCGGACGTGGGGTGCTAATCTTTTTGGTGAGCCACAGAAGCCAGATGGCGCACTCACTCACGGCAGACGTCGTGAGCAGTAACAGCAGATAGGCCATGCCCAGCGCCCGCAGGTTCGGCAGGCGGTTCAGGTATTTGCGCGTGTAACACAGCACCGTGGTGCCGGCGAGGGCCACCCACTGGATGAAGAGCGAAATCAGCAGCAGATCCTGAAAGGGCGAGGACGAGAGCAGATTGCGCGGGATGACGAGGTTGATCACAATCGCGAGCATTTCCGCCACCACGACAACATTGAACACCACCCAGCCGGTGCAGAAGTTCGGCAGGAATTCGACATCTTTTTCCGAAGGGGCTTCGGCCTGCGGCAGGAGAGCGCCGAGACGTTGTTTAATTTTGGTGAAACCATTTTTCACACGTTCGAGTCTCCGCTGGTTCTTCTCGGACAGTTTCATCAGCTGCCCCGCACAATCGGCATTTTGACTTTGACGTGATACTGGCCGCCTTCCTGAATCACTTGCATGCTGGCCTTATCGCCAAACTGGGTGCTCAGGCGCTGGCGGATGTTTTCCTGCGCGAGCCGGTTGCCCTTGCTGCGCGTGGTTTTTTGCACATCGGGAAGCGGATTGCTGATCATAATGTTGAGTGTTTCGCCTTCGGCCCACATCTCGATTTTAATCGTGCCGCCGGCGAATCGGGGTTCGATACCGTGGTAGATCGCGTTTTCGAGCAACGGTTGTAGCGTTAGTGCCGGCATCATCGCCGCGCGGGGGATGTTGCCCACGTTCCATTTGATCTGTAGCCGGTCGCCAAGACGTATCTTTTCTATTTCCAGATACTGGCGTGAGATCTCACGTTCGGCTGTCACCGGTACCAGTTTGCGCGCATCCGCGAGCAGCACGCGGAAGAGATCGGCCAGATCGTGCAGCACTGCCTCGGCCCTGTCGGGATCGCTGCGCGCCAGCGCGGCCACGCTGTTCAGGCTGTTGAACAGAAAATGCGGGCGAATGCGGGATTGCAGGGCCTGAAGTTTTGATTCCTGCTGCAGCCGGCCGTCCAGTTCCGCGCGGCGTTTGAGGGAAAGATAACGCAGGCCGAGTGCGCCGACGATGCCGGTGATCATCAGGCTGCGAATCTGAAACGAATCACGCCATGTCGGCCAGCGTTCATCGATCAGTGCCAGGTCGTGGAGCAGGTAGATCATGGCTTCGGTGATGCCGGCGGTGACGAGCATAAGCAGCATGATGGTCAATAACGATCCGGAGGCCATAGTCGCGCGCCGGAGCAACGGTGAAAACAACTTGAGAACAATGGCGCTGAAAAGTGCGATTGTCATAGCAAAGATGGAAAGCAGGCTCAGGTCCTGCCACACCTGCGCACCGAGCTCGCTGTTGCGTGCAATGGTGACGATCACGGCGATCATTTCCGCCAGGACCACGAACTGGAGCATCATGCCGGAGAACCCGAAATCGGGCAGGAAATTTTGTTTGTCGGTGTTGCTTGCGTTTGCCATGGATTCCGTTCGGCCGCGCGGCGGCGGATGTGCTTTTATGGACCGGTTACCCGACAGCGGTGCGGCCCATTCCCGTATCGTTCAGTATGGTCGAGCCCCATGGCCCGTGGCACACATTCCTGTAATGATTGTAATTATATGTATTTCAGCGGGTTGGTGGGCGTCCAAAGCAGAAAAAGGGTTCATTTATTTGGCGGGCGTCTCAAGAGCCGATCTCAACGCCAAAGCCTCGCGTTTCCTCTGCCTGCCCGCCACGAGATGGCTTTCTTCCTGTCCAGACTGAGTGCCAATTATGAGATCGGTTCAAGTATACTTCGGCCGGTACCGCCAAAAAAAACCCCCCGTTTTTAGGCGGGGGGCTCTAAGTCCTAGTCCGGAATTCGGGGTGGGGGTGCACAAAGGAGAGTCCGGACCAGGTGACTCAACTACAAGGCAAACATAGCCCGGCCATTCCGCGGTCTCAACATATGGCCGATAATCGTGGGGTCGTTACGGATGGGCGGTGACAAAGGTCGCCAAGGCCCTGTGCCAAGGCGTCGAAAATAATCAACCGATACATATCATGAGCAAAGAAAAACCCTGGGGCGGACGTTTTACCGAGTCGACCAACGCTGCCGTCGAGGCCTTTACGGCCTCCGTCCATTTCGACCGGCGGCTGTACCTCTACGACATCATGGGTTCGATCGCGCACGCGCAGATGCTGGCGCACGTGGGTGTGCTCACGAAAAAAGAACGCGACGCTATCGTTAAAGGCCTGCAAGAAATCGAAGCCGAAATCGACGCGAACCAGTTCGTCTGGAGCGTAGCGCTCGAAGACGTGCACATGAATATCGAAGCGCGCCTGATCGAACGCATCGGCGAAGTCGGCAAGAAACTACACACCGGGCGCTCGCGCAACGATCAGGTGGCGACCGACCTGCGACTTTATCTGCGCGACGGCATTGACGTCGTGTCCGACGCCATCGCGCAACTGCAAAAAGTCATCCTCGATCTCGCCGAGCGCGAAGCGCAGACGCCCGCGCCGGGGTTTACCCACATGCAGGTGGCGCAACCGATCACCTTCGGCCATCATCTGCTCGCGTGGTTCGAGATGCTTGTGCGTGACGCGCAGCGCCTGCGCGATTGCCGTGGCCGGGTGAATATCATGCCGCTCGGCGCCGCCGCGCTCGCTGGCACGAGCTACCCCATTGACCGTGCCTATACTGCGAAGCTACTTGGGTTCAGCGCGGTGGCGGAAAATTCGCTTGACGCCGTTTCCGACCGCGACTTCACCATCGAATTCGTATCGGCGGCGGCGCTGCTCATGACGCACCTGTCGCGCATGTCCGAAGAGCTGGTTCTGTGGTCCTCGGCCCAGTTCGGCTTCGTCGAGCTGTCCGATGCCTACTGCACCGGCTCGTCCATCATGCCGCAGAAGAAAAACCCCGACGTGCCGGAGCTGGTGCGCGGCAAGACCGGACGCGTGAATGGCCATCTCGTGGCGCTGCTCACGTTGATGAAGGCACAGCCGCTCGCCTACAACAAGGACAACCAGGAAGACAAGGAGCCGGTGTTCGACACGCTCGATACCGTGCTCGGCTGTCTGCGTGTATTCGCCGGCATGATTCCGGGCATGAAGGTAAAACGCGAAAACCTCGCGCGTGCCGCGGCCAGTGGTTTTTCCACCGCCACCGACCTCGCCGATTATCTGGTGCGCAAGGGCGTGCCGTTCCGCGACGCCCATGAGATGGTGGGCAAGGCGGTGCGTCTGGCGCTTGATAGCAAGCGTGACCTGCCCGACATCGGCCTCGATGAGTTCAAACGCCTGAGCCCGGTGATCGGCAAGGATGTGTACAGCGTGCTGACGGTGGAAGGCTCACTGAAAGCCCGCAACCACCACGGTGGCACGGCACCCGCGCAGGTCAAGGCGGCGGTCAAGCGCGCCCGCAAACGCCTTAACCGGCCTGCCATATAAACGGCGGCACGGAGGTGTCCATCAGGGATGCCCGAAGATCAGGAAACCCTTGGGCAAATTTGTGCGCGACTGTTGAGTCGCTTCTTGAGATAGGGATCAGCTTATGAGTTTCAAATTCAATACGGTCTTTCGTGGCATCCTGAACGCCTTGCCGGTGTGGCAAGGAGAAAAAGGAGCAGTGGTCCGCCGCCGTTCCGCCGACCGGCGCGCAGGAGTTGATCGGCGTTGGCAGTGGTGGGAAGACGATTCATCGCGCACACCCGCCTGGGAAGAACAGCGCGCCCAGTATTTCACACGCCTGCTTTTTTGGGCGATGGGTCTCGCCTATTTCAACCTCGGTGGTGCGGCGCAAACCAGTCACTGGGCAAGTCTGGCGATGTTTAATATCGTCTTTTCCCTGTATGGCGCGGAGATCATTTTTTCCATGTGGCACGCCAAGCGCCACTTGTATGCACCATGGCGTTGGCGTCTGACGATGTGGATCGATCTGGTTGCCGCGTCGTTTGCCATTCTGACAGATCCGGCCGTGATCTCGCCCGGCTTCTTTGTTTATCTTATGGTGATCCTTGGCAACGGCATGCGTTACGGGTTGCGCCTGTTTGCGCAGGCCGTCATCGGCAGTTTTGTCTGTGCAATGCTGGTGATCGGAGTGCGATATCCAGATTACCTCAATGCATTTTCCATGAGATCCATCTTCTTTCTGGCGTTCTTCGCGATTTTTGTGCTCTATTCCTATTCGCTGACGGCGAACATCGAAAAGGGCAAGAGAAAACTTGAAACCGAGCGCAACGTCGATCATCTCACCGGACTGCTTAACCGGCGCGCGTTGAATGAGCAGGTCGAAAGTCTGTTCCAGAATTTGGGTCGTCGGCAGGAGCCCGTTGCCGTCTTGTTTGCCGATCTCGATCGCTTCAAGGCGATCAACGACACCCACGGACACCACGTGGGTGACCGTGTGTTGACGGAAATCGGTCGCATGATCGCCACCGAAGTGCGTGGTTCAGATCTGGTAGCGCGTTATGGGGGTGATGAATTTATTCTGATACTGCGGGAAACGGATCTCGCCGCCGGCGTTCTGGTGGCGGAACGCTTGCAACAGAAGTTGGCCGACTGGTCGAGCAGCAACGACGTTGACTTGAGCCTTTCCATTGGCATCGGTCATTATCCGGAACACGGCGACAACCTTCAGACTGTGATTGAGCGTGTCGACCAGGCCATGTATCGCAGCAAACAATCGCACGGCCGCGGCGGGATTCTGCAGGTCGGGCAGGCAACGGCGGCATAAGCATCGTATCCCATGGATACCCTCGCAGACCTGAAGAAACGCCTGCGCGAGTTCGCGCGCGAGCGTGACTGGGAACAGTTTCACTCACCGAAAAACATTTCGATGGCGCTCATCGTCGAAGCCGCCGAACTGGTCGAGCATTTCCAGTGGCTGACGCAGGAGCAAAGCCGAAAGCTGCCCGAGAAGACCCTGCGCGAAGTCGAGCAGGAGATGGCGGATGTCTTTATCTATCTTACGCGCATGGCCGACCTCCTCGGCATCGACCTGCTCGACGCCGCCCGTCGCAAGATTGAAGTCAACGCGAAGAAATATCCGGCGCACGAAGTGCGCGGGAAGGCGGATAAGAGATGAAGCTCAGAGGGGCATGAAAAACGATAGCAAAGACCCCCATGATGCGCACGCGCATGGCGAACGCCGCCGCGCCCCCCGGCGCCAGGCCGATGACCGACGCGGGTGGTTGCGCTGGGATCCAAATAGGAAGGAGCGGCGCACTGGCCGTGACCGGCGGCGGGGAGCGGGAGCGACCAGTTAGGGCTTGGGCGTTGGGGCTCCCGGGTAACGGTTTGTTATGCGCGCCAGAAGGCTGTTAGCAGGTTGCCCGACGGTGGCGCCGTCAGCGGGAACTGCTCGTGGCGCATGTGATCGAGGGTATTGGAGATGCGTCCGAAATCGTGATGTAGCCGCCAGAACAATTGCCGGCGCGGAGGGTGGACCTCGTGATCGGCGCAGCGCCAGTAGGCGCTTCGCCCATGGGCCAGGTAGTAATTGAGTTCGCCACGTTTCTTGAGGCGTTCGCGAAAGAGTCCGCTCATGAACAAGGTGTATTCACCGAGGTGGCGCATGACGAACCGCTCGCGCACGGGGCTGGCCGAGTTGCCTTCGGACCCCTGGGCACGGAGCCATTCTTCCAGCATATCGACAATGTATTCCAGCGGCCGCCCGCCGCCGTCTTGCAATGCGTACAAGGCTTGTGTCTGGGCGAAACGGGACAGGATGTCGCTGATGTAATCCACCATGGCGGGTTCGGCCAGCCCCTGCGCCAGGAATCCGTGGTTCACCTGATGCCGGAAGAACTGGTAAAGGGTGGGCATTTGCATGTCAAACCTCCTGCCTTAACTTTGGATGGCGCCGGCCACTTCCCGGACTTCACCGGCTCATGCCAGTCAATACTACCAACGAACCGCGCATTGACTAGCCACTAACCCCGCGTATCATCTCGCTGTGCCGCTGGGCGATTCCGTGCGGCGGCGAGGTCCTTACATTAACAATATAGTCAATTATCAGGAGCAGAGTATGAAGCGTTACGTACTGTGGGCAGTGATGGCGGCATTTTTGCTTGTCGGCCCCGTGGGTTGCGGCAAGAAGGAGATCGAAGAACTCAATACCAAGCTAACCAAGGTGCAGAAGGAACTGGTAGATACCCAGGCCCGGCTTGCCGACAAGGACAAGGAAGTGGCGGATTTGCGCGCCGAGGCCGAGCGCCACAGTGCCGAGCTGGCGAAGATCAAGGCCGAACGCGACAAGCTCAAGAGCGAATCAGCGGCGAAGAAAAAGAAGCGGCGCTAACATCTGGGATGCGCGCCAGGGACGGCGCGCTGTATCCTTTTCGTGAGAGTCGTCTGCTTCGGAAGGAAGGAAACGGGGTGGTATCGGGTGACGCATGGACAAACCGTCCTGCGGGATCAGGTGAGATTGATCTCTTCCCCTGACTGCTCGTGGATGAAGTGCGACAGTTCGGTCATCAGCTCCTTGCCGCTCTGATCGTTGATCCACCGGCCATCGCGATAGCCATAGTGGAAACCACCAGATTTGGCCGCCACCCAGAGTTGTTTGACCGTTCCTTGTTTGTTGAGGATGATCTTCGAGCCATTGGCGAATTCCAGCGTCAGGATGCCGCCGACATTCTCGAATTCAATATCCGCACCGCCGTTTTCCACCGCCTGTTCAATGTGCAGCAGGGTTTCTATGACGCGTTGCTCGAATTCCGATTCATTCATGGCCGTGGCCCGGACCCGGGTTTATAATGGTGCTTCCATGTTACAAGGAAGCGCGATCCCGATACAGGGGCGATAAACCCATCCGGACATGACGCAAAAAAAGAAAATACTGGTGTTGGGTGAGCAAGGCACTTTCAGTCGCCGCATCCGAGACGCTCTTTCGCATTCCCCCGACATCGATTGTGTCATTGGTGTTTCCACCGCGCGCCAGCGCGATCGGCTGGCGCAGCAAACCCAGGGCACTGTGATCACGGTTCTTAGCGACCCGCATTCCGTGCAGCGAGCCCTGAAAGACGTTTTCGCGGTGGTGAATACCTGGGGACCGTTTCTGGATCGGGACTATACCGTGGCCGAGCAGTGCGCCGATCTGGGTGTGCACTACGTGGATCCGGCGGACACCCGCGAACATGCTAATGGCCTTACCCACCTAGCCCGAAAAGCGGAAAAGACCGGCAGTCTGATCGTGACCGGCGCTGCCACCGCGCCGACGCTATCGGCGATGCTGGTGGATATGCTGGCACCGGAATTCAATCGCATCCGTGAAATCCATGTCTGTATTGCCTTGAGTAAGCTGGATTGCCGTGAGCTGGCCACGGCACGGGCGATCCTGAATTATTCCAGCCCGCTCATGCGCATGAAGGAGAAAGGGCGTTGGCAGGAATTTGAGGGTTGGTCCAGACCGCGGTCGGTGTATTTCCCTGCCCCGGTTGGGCGCCGCCGTGGTTACCTGTGCGACATGCTCGATCTCGACATCTTTCCACGATTGTACGGAGCGCAAACGGTGACCTTCCGAACCGCCTTGTCATCCCGCACCGGGAGTCTGGTGCTGTCGATGTGTCGCTGGCTGAGGCGCCGTGACATGATACAAAGCCTGCCACGGCCGGCGGCCATGTTGTTGCGCACCCTTGGCGGTCTTCGTGGTGTCGGCAATCGCCATGGCGGCCTGGGCGTGGAAATTCGTGGAACCAAAAACGGGAGTCGCGCCAAGCACTCGATCTTTTTGATTGCCCGGGACGAGAACAGTACGGCGATTGCCGCGGCTCCAGCCATCGCCCTTGTCAAGAAGTGGGTGCGTGAAGGCGTTTCCACCTCCGGTATCAAAACGTGCGTGGGGCTGCTGGATTGGGCATCGCTGCGTAACGAGATGGTGGATTATGACATTATCCTGGTCCGGTCTTGACGGTACTGGATGAGCCGTAAAGAGGCAGGTTAAGCTACGCGTGTTTAATGTGGAGAAAGTCGTTTAATGCAGCGAACCGGCCTACGTTTCATGATGTTGATGTTATGGTGCGTGCTCCTCGGTAGCGCGGCGCTCTACGGCTGTGGCAAGAGAGGTCCACTGTATCTGCCGGATGAAGCCAATAAACCGAAGCAGGATGGCAGCCAGACCCTCCCACCGGCTGTGCCAAAGTCTGAAAAGTAGGCTGACTACTTTTTCATGAATCCATTTATTTACCGTGACCGGCAACTCCATGCCGAGGACGTGAGTGTCGCCACGATCGCCGCCGAGGTGGGAACACCCTGTTACGTCTATTCGCGTGCCTACATCGAGGGGCGATTCCGTTCGTTCGATTCGGCCTTTGACGGACGCGATCATCTCGTGTGCTACGCGGTCAAGGCCAATTCCAACCTCGCGGTGCTGAATGTGCTGGCGCGCCTTGGCTCCGGCTTCGATATTGTTTCCGTGGGCGAATTGGAACGTGTGCTGGCCGCGGGTGGCGATCCCGCCAAGGTCGTGTTTTCCGGTGTTGGCAAGACCGCACCGGAAATGCGGCGCGCGCTCGAAGTGGGCATCTACTGTTTCAATGTCGAATCCGAAGGAGAACTGGAGCAGCTGAATAGTGTTGCCGGCGAACTCAACCGCCGCGCGCCCGTGGCGTTGCGCGTCAACCCGGATGTCGATCCCGGCACGCATCCGTACATCTCCACGGGCCTCAAGGAAAGCAAGTTTGGTATCGACATCGCCCGGGCTGAAGCGATCTACCAACGCGCACAACAGTTGCCCAACCTGCAGTTTCGTGGCGTTGCCTGCCACATCGGCTCGCAGTTGACGGACATGGCGCCCATTGTCGAGGCGCTGGAACGCGTCAGCCATCTGATCGGTAGGCTGGCCAGTCACGGTATTGAGCTGGAACATATCGATCTGGGCGGCGGGCTAGGTATTCGCTACGACGAGGAGCAGCCGCCATCGCCGGACGATTACGTGCGCACGTTGTTGCGGCGATTGCAGGCCACGGGACCGGGCAGTCAGCGTCTACGGGTTCTGATAGAGCCGGGTCGGGCGATCGTGGGCAATGCCGGATTGCTGCTTACCCGCGTACTCTATCTGAAGCTTGGCGAGGTAAAGAATTTTGCCGTGGTCGATGCCGCCATGAACGACCTGCTGCGCCCGGCGCTGTACGATACTTGGCACGATATTACCCCAGTTTCGGTAACGGCACCGCGCGCCCTGCGCGTATACGATGTCGTTGGCCCGGTGTGCGAGACCGGTGATTTTCTCGGACAGGATCGCGAACTCGGCATCGAGCCCGGCGACCTTCTGGCCGTGGTATCGGTCGGCGCCTACGGGTCAGCGATGAGTTCAAATTACAACACCCGTCCGCGTGCCCCCGAGGTGATGGTGGACGGCGGTCGGTTCCATGTCGTGCGCCGCCGCGAAACCGTTGCGGAATTGATGGCGGCGGAGACCACGCTACCCAAATAGGAAGAGACAGGATGAAGCGGGATTTACAGGATAATTTTATTTCTGGTTCATCTTACCTCTTCCTGTAAATCCTGGTAATTCGTGGAAATATTTAGTAACCCATCAGAAGCAGAGATCGAACAGCTTTTACGGCGTGTCCAGACGATCGCTGTTGTCGGGTTGTCGCCGAAAATCGGGCGCCCGAGCTATCAGGTGGCTGCGCAGATGCAGGCATTCGGTTACCACATCATTCCTGTGCGTCCGGCGGTGGCGTCGGTGCTGGGCGAGAAGGCCTTCGCCACGCTTATGGACGTTCCGGAGAAAATCGATCTCGTGGACGTGTTCCGCGCACCGGAGCATGTGGACGTTCTGGTGGAGGAGTGCATGGCCTTGAGAGGGAGGGCGGACACCCCGGGTCTTGCGGCACCACCCTACCCCTGGGCTTTGTGGCTGCAGGACGGGGTGGTGAACGAGCCAGCCGCGCACCGCGCACGCGAAGCCGGAATGACGGTGGTCATGAACCGCTGTATTTACCGAGACTACCTGAGGTACTTTGGCCCATCACGGCGGCCATGAATTAGGTTTATTTGCCCTGGCGCACGCGTTAAGCTTTGAAAATGCCCATCCCTTTCACCAAAATGCACGGCGCCGGCAACGATTTCATGGTCTTCGACGGCACCCGCCGCCTCATTTCTTTGACACCGGAGAAAATCCGCCGTCTGGCCGATCGCCATTTCGGGATCGGTTTTGACCAGGTGCTTCTGGTGGAGCCGCCGAGGAGTCCAGGTGCGGATTTTCGTTACCGTATTTTCAACGCCGACGGCGGTGAGGTCGAACAGTGCGGCAACGGCGCGCGCTGTTTTGTGCGCTTTGTCCGCGACAAGGGGCTGACGAGCAAGGATGAAATTGCGGTCGAGACGCTGGGTGGGATGATTTATCCACGTCTTGAGCCGGATGGTCAGGTGACCGTCAACATGGGGGTGCCGCGTTTCGAGCCGTTGGAGGTGCCATTTGAGGCAGAAACGCGCGCGAAGGTCTATGATCTAAAGGTAGGCGATGCCGTGGTGGCCGTGAGCGTTCTGTCCATGGGCAACCCGCACGCCGTGCAGGTTGTCCCAGACGTCGACAGCGCCCCGGTCAATACCCAAGGGCCGTTAATCGAACGGCATTCGCGATTTCCGAAGCGCGTGAATGCCGGTTACCTGCAAGTAGTGGATCGGCGCCATGTCCGGTTGCGGGTCTATGAGCGGGGCGCGGGTGAGACACTGGCTTGCGGGACGGGCGCCTGCGCCGCCGTGGTAGCCGGCCGCCAAAGAGAACTGCTGGACGATAAGGTAGAGGTGAAATTGTTGGGCGGCACATTGAAGGTCTCCTGGAGCGGGGAAGGGGAGCCGGTGTGGATGACGGGTCCGGCGGTTACCGTGTTCGAAGGCACTATTGATCTGGAACGGCTATGACACAGAAATTACCCAGCGGTGAATTTGATACGGAACTTTCCTGGGAGGAGGCGGTTTCCCGCTACCTCGAAGACCATCCCGATTATTTTCTGCAGCACCCGGATACTATCGCCAAGCTGATTCTGACGCACGAGGTGGGTGGCCGGGCGGTGTCGCTCATCGAACGCCAGGTGCAGGTGTTGCGCGACCAGAACCAGAACTTGCAGCAGCAGCTGCGCGAACTAGTGAACAACGCGCGCGAAAACGACGTCCTGAGCGGGCGCGTACACCGGTTTGCCACTGCCATGATCAGTTGCGGGGCGCTCGACGATGTGCTCGACACGGCTTACGATCTGTTACGCCAGGAATTCCGGGTGGACGCGGTCGCGATTCAGTTTCTGGGCAGGTCCTCCGACAGTGCGCGGCGCGAATTCGTGTTGGACGATGACAAACGCCTGAACGCGCTGCTCCGACAATTCAGTTCCGGCAAACCCATCTGCGGTGGCAAGTATGACGAGAGTCTGATGGGCTATCTCTTCGGAGAGCAGGCGCATGAAATCAAGTCAAGCGCCCTTATTCCACTCGGGGAGAAAAACCCGCGTGGTGTGCTGGCGTTCGGAACGCACGATCCACACCGGTTTCACCCAGGCATGGGAACGGTCTACCTCAGCCGACTCGGCGAGCTACTCATGCACAATATTGCGCAGCATTTGAGGTAGGCAGAGTCCGGGACGTGCGAAAGTTTTATGCCACCGCAAGCACGTGATCTGGTCCCCCGTTTTTTGAGTCACCTCGGTAACGAGCGCCGTTTTTCGCCCCTGACCATCACCCACTACGGCCGCGACCTCGCGGCGTGGATGGCGTTCTGCGACAAGCACAACATCTCCCGATGTGAGAAAGTGGTGGCGAGCCATGTGCGCGCGTACGTAAGCGCCCTGCATCACCGCGGACTTTCCGGAAAAAGCATACAGCGCGCACTGTCATCGCTGCGCAGCTTCTACCGTTATCTCATGCGTGAACAGCTGGCCGAGCGCAACCCGGCGAGCGGGGTGACGGCACCGAAATCGCCGCGTCGGCTTCCCAAGACACTGACAGCCGACCAGGCGGTGCGTCTGGTGTCGGTGGAGGGCAAAGAACCCTTCGATGTGCGCGATCGTGCACTGCTCGAATTACTCTATTCCTCCGGCCTGCGTCTCTCCGAACTGGTGAGTCTCAATCTTGCCGATCTGGATCTGTCGGACGGAATGGTACGTGTTACCGGTAAAGGGCGAAAGACACGCGAGGTACCGATCGGAAGCAAGGCGCGCGAGGCCTTGCACCATTGGCTGTCGCGGCGAACCGGTTTCTCCCGGGCCGAGGAGCAGGCCGTGTTTGTCGCGCGTAATGGCAAGCGCCTGAGCGGACGGTCGGTGCAGTTGCGAGTGCGTCACTGGACGCGGCAGCAGGGGATCGACATGCCGGTGAATCCGCACATGTTACGGCATTCGTTCGCGAGCCATTTGCTCGAATCCAGCGGTGACTTACGCGCGGTGCAGGAGTTGCTTGGTCACGCCAATATTTCCACCACGCAGATTTACACCCATCTCGATTTTCAGCACCTTGCGAGCGTTTACGACAAGGCCCATCCGCGCGCGAAGAAGAAAGCCAAGACATGAGCGACGTTCGTTATTACGGCATGCGCCACCTGTCTCCCTATCAAGGGACGGTACAGGTCGCGGAGATGCCGGGGTTCCGCGCCATGAGTGCCGACGGCATCACGTGGCGTGTGCAGTTCTTGAACCAGCCTTCGCGTTTTTCCAGTTACGCCGTCTGGCGCGCCGACGGCAGCGGCAACCTGATCAAAACCGAGCGCACGCGTTCCTTTGTCGAGACAATGCAGCGTCATCCGCCATTGCCTTTTCCTCTGGCGGACGAGATCGAGCTTTGGCTCCTGGACTCCAGGGAGCAGAAACCGCTGGCGATTCTCGCGAGCACACTCGGCCACATCCACCCGCCGCGCGATATGAATACCACCTGGCAAGCGGCGCTCGCGGGCGATAATAGCTTTGTGGCGCCGAGTTTGGCGGACGGCGTGCCGGTTTCGCACATTCCACATCACGATGTATTGAATCGCTGCGTGCAAAAGGCCGCGGGTCCGCTGGAGCGCGCGCAGTGGTTCCGGCGTGACAACGAAGGCAACGGGATCGGTCTCAATGGTTGCCGCATTGATTCCACACAAGTGGGAAGGGAATTATATCAAGACAAGTTTCCGGAATTGTTATTGCGCTCGGAATGGGAGAGTGACGAGGAAAGCCACCTGGTGCAGGATTATCACGACTGGCACGCACCGAATCTCCTGACGCACAGTGACCTTCGCTGCACCACCCGCGATCACCTGGAACGGGTCGCCTGTCGGCAGGCGGAAAAGCTCTATAAGGTGCGTCATTTACTGCCGGAGATCGTCAATCCCGACCTGCTTAATGTCGCCTTTGTGGAAGCCGTGATTCGCCGTTCCGCCCAAACCTGATATTTCACCGGGTTTTCGGCTGCCCGGGCATGGCCTAAGCGCGACGGAATGGCATAAAATGCCGTTCGTGTTTAATTGGGGCGTGCCTGTCAGTCAGAAGGCCGGCAGCCGCTTGGTATTTTGAGAGGAATGGTGATGACCGGAACATTCAAAAGTATTCCAATCCAGACCATCACCGCTGACGCGCTGGACGCGGAAGTCCACAGCTGCGCCGAGGCCGAACCCTATGCCCTACGCGTGATCGGCGACAGCATGGCACCTGAATTCGTCGATGGTTGCATCATCGTGGTGGATCCGGCCATGCCGCCGCACCACGAGGCCTATGTGGTGATCGATTACCAGGGTGAGACCACGTTCCGTCAATTCATCGTCGAAGGCGAGCGCAAATTTCTCAAGGCGCTCAACGCCGCCTATCCGTCGATGGAGTTGGTGGAAAAATATTCCGTGCGCGGCGTCGTGATCCAGCGCGCCGGCCGGCGGCGCAAGGAACACAAGCATTACTATTAGGCAACCTTTCTGTTTCCCCGGTTTTTGTAGCCTTTCGGGTGGACCGCCACGGTGGTGTGTATGCGGGCGCCGAGGTGGCCGAAAATAGCCGTATTCGAAGGTCGGGGTGCTGCGGCCTTCCACCAACTCGTTGCGGATGGTCTGCCCCAGATCGGGACTGAACTCAAACCGTAATTCAAGATCCGTGCCCCCTCGTGAAGGAAGTCGATTTTGAGCGCCCCGGGCCAGGCGGGGTAGCCAGGAAATATCCGGGCACGGGCCGCCAGCGTGGCCATGGGGGCCGGGGGATGTGGTCTGAAAGTCCCCGAACATACCGTCGCTCCGGTGCGCGAGATAGCCGTCAGCGGCAGCCTGATGTGCAGCCGTTCGTTTCAGGCCGATTTTGAGTTCAAGAGTGGGGGCCCCGGCGCCGAGCACGCCTGATGCTGGAGCAGTTCCAGGGCCATTTCCCCCAACGGCCAGTTCTATCGTGAACCATTGCATGATATCGGTATTGGGCTTTATTTCGGTTTCTGACGGCCAGGACGATCCTCGAAGATTGGCAGAAATGGCACCGCGAAAATCGATTGGCGTAAGCGGCCGGGCATACTATCCTTAGGATTGCATAAAATCACAGGCAGGTGAGCAATGAGTCTGAATCTAAAAATGAATCTCGACAAGAAATCCCTGATCCAGATAGTTGTGCTGGTGGTTCTGGTCGTGGTGGGCGTGGGAGCGTACTTCCTGCAGCAGGGTGGCGGTCTTGATTTCGTCACCGGCCTTTTCGCCGACAAGCTGGGAGGGACAAAGGGCACGATCACCAGGGCGCCCAGCACGGATAAAAGCGCGGCCGGGACATCCGGGTCGGCAGACAATAAACCCAAAGTCGACGTCGCGGCCATTCCGGCAACACCGGCGAAGGGACAGATACATGGCAAGCCGTTTGTGGTGGAGGGTAGCTACATTGAAAACGGTGTGCTGACATTGAATCTTGGGAAAGACGCCCAGGCAGATCTCAATGTCAGGATTATGCTGTTTACGCCGGCCTGGGAAGTGCCGGCCGGAAAGCATTTCAAGTTCACGAATGCCTCTGGTGTAGGCCTGCCGCAGGTGGTGGTTTCCTGGAATGAGGCGGGTCAGGAAGCCTCCCGTGAGCAGAAGTTCACTGATAAGTATTCGTTGCAGCTCGAGTTTGGGTCGGAAAAGAATGGCAAGCTTCCAGGAAAGATCAACCTCACCTTGCCGGATGAAGTGAAGAGCAGTATCGCCGGAACGTTCGAGGCAGACATTAAGGGGTTCCGCCTCGTCAATGGCAAGCCTGATCTCACGGTGGATTCCACGGATACGTTTCAGTACCTGGTGTTGCGTGAGTTGCTGCGCGATGACCCGGATAAGACTGTCGAGATCGTTGCCTTCCGGGATGGGCGTTACGCTGCGCCGGAGGGACAAGGGTCGCATATGACCGGTTATCTCGAAGCCGAATACCGCGTTGGCCAGGGAGCCGCGCTGACGCAGCGCTACCAGTTTACGAAAGAAGCGGATGGTTGGAAGGTGGCACATGTGCTGAATGCCAATCAACTCGATGAAGCGCATCCGCTGGTGGTTCCCGGCCCCAAGGACGCACCGGAAAGAATGATGACCTATCTCGCGGCAAAAAAGCTCGAGGCAGGTATTCAGAAGAAATCTCCCAAGAAGGGTATTTATGATGCCGCGTTCACGGTGCAGCACAACGATAAGCACAAGCTGGCGGTATGCGAGGTGAGCTACCGGCTTGGGGCCGATGGCAAGCCGCAAAAGGCCGCTTACCTCTTCCGGCTGCAACCGAAAGGTTGGGTGCTGGATCGCGAGCTTGGCAAGAAAGAGAAGGTGGATCTCAAATCGGGTCGCGTTTCCAAAGGCTAGCGCGATGTGTTGTTCGCAGAAATAAAAAACCCCGCCACGTGGGGCGGGGTCTGAAAATCGGGCGATCGCCCGGATAACCGGAACAGGGTTAGCTGAGCGGTTTCACCACGGTGGCCTGCATGCCCTTCGGCCCCTTCTGGCTGTCAAACTCTACAGCCTGGCCTTCCGCCAACTTCTTGTAGCCATCCGACTGTATGACGGAGTAGTGAACGAACACATCCGCACTGCCATCTTGCGGGGAAATAAAACCAAACCCCTTGGACTCATTGAACCACTTGACGGTACCTGTACGCATTACAAATAACCTCACTCTTATTGATTGAAGATTAAACGTGCTGTGATGTGGAAATTTCGCGGGGACGAACAGCGGGTACCTGCAAACGCCAGCATGACAACAAACGGCAGTACATGACTGCAATTTCAGTATAACGAATTTCCCATTTCTGTACATCCGCGTCCGACGCCGTCATGTTATGCGGATACGGTCCGCGTGGAGTCCGGCATGAAACTTGCCTGTCGCGCCGCGGGGGCAGATGACAATGTGTAAATTTTTCTGACACGGAGGAAGGAACGTGCAATTTCCCTGGTATGTGATGGCTATCGGCGCGGCGCTCGTTTGGGGAGCCCACTATCCACTGGTGGAGCATGCGCTGAAGAAGCTATCGCTGATTTCCGTATTGTTGCTGACGGCGATTCCGGTGGTTCTGACCGCGATGTTTTTTCATCGAACTATTGCGGCGGATTATGCCGCCTGGAGGACCATGGAGACGGTGGACAAGGGGATGGTGTTGGCGCCCGCCCTCACCAGTCTGGCCGGCTCGGTACTCCTGTTTCTGTCCATCTCCGGAAAAAATGCGACGCTCGCCAGCCTGATCGAAATTTCCTATCCGGTATTCGTGGCCCTGTTTGCCTGGTTGCTGTTTCGTGAAATCCACGTCAACGCGAGTGTCATCGTCGGAGGGATGCTGGTATTTGCCGGAGTGTGTCTGATCATCTGGAATAACCCATGAGGAGCGAGCGGAGCGCGAGTTTAAAAGGCGGGCGCCTGAGCGCCCGCAGAAATATCCGGAACAGCCGCCGTTACAGGTTATAGCCGGTTTCGTTGTGCAGTACGGTATCGAGTCCCTCCGTTTCCTGTTCGAGGGTGACGCGCAGGCCGAACGTGGCGTCGATCAGCTTCAGCAACACATAAGTGGCTACCCCGCACCACGCCGCGGTCGCCAGCACCCCGGTGAGTTGGATCATCACTTGCCTGCCCATGGTGACGCCCTCGGCATAGCCGATACCGCCGAACACGGTGGAGGCGAATACGCCGGTGAGCGTGGTACCCAGGATGCCACCCACGCCATGTACGGGAAACACGTCGAGCGAGTCGTCGATGTGCAGCTTGCGTTTCATGTAGTTGGTGGCGAAGAAGCAGGCGAGCCCGGCGACGATACCGATGGCCAGGGCGCCTAAGGGGCCGACGTAACCCGAAGCCGGGGTGATGGTGCCCAGTCCCGCGACCATGCCGGTAACGATGCCGAGCACAGAAGGTTTACCGAAGCGGATCCATTCCAGAAACATCCATGTGAGCGCGCCGGCGGCGGCGCCGGTGTGCGTCACCAGCATGGTCATGCCCGCGGTGCCGTCGGCGGCTAGCGCGCTGCCGGCGTTGAACCCGAACCAGCCAACCCACAACATGCCGGCGCCGGTGACACTCATAGTGAGGTTGTGCGGCGCCATCGACGTTTCCGGGAAGCCTTTGCGCTTACCGAGCACGAGCGCAGCGACGAGCGCGGCCACCCCGGCGTTGACGTGCACGACCGTGCCGCCCGCGAAGTCCATGACGCCAAGTTTCTGCAACCAGCCGTCGCCCCACACCCAGTGACAGACCGGAACATAGACGACCAGGAACCACAGGAGGCTGAAGAGCAACATGGCGGAAAATTTCATCCGCTCCGCGAATCCGCCGACCACCAGTGCCGGCGTGATGATGGCGAAGGTCATTTGAAACATGGCGAACACGGTTTCGGGAATGGTTCCTCTGAGTGTGCCGACACCGATGCCGGCCATGAGGGCCTTGTCCCATCCCCCGAGCCAGGCGTTGGTGGTGCCGCCGTCACCGAAGGAAAGACTGTAGGCAAACAGTATCCAGAGAATGGACACCATGCCGGAGATGGCGAAGCATTGCATGAGGATCGACAATACATTTTTGGTGCGAACCAACCCGCCATAGAACAGTGCCAACCCGGGAAGCGTCATGAACAGCACCAGCGCCGTCGCCGTCAGCATCCACGCGGTATTGGCATTATTGAGTGTGGGGGTATCGGCGGCCAGGGTGGATGCCGGTAGCGTCAGCAGCGCCAGCGCCAGGGAGGGCCAGTGTTTAGTGGCACGGGTTGTCATCTGCAGGAATCTCCTGAAAGTTATTCAGCTTGTTTAATGTGCGCTTGTTCTTGTGGTTTCACGGCACGGATATCGAGGGTTTATTCTAAGCCGCCAATGGGATATCCCCTCTATCGCCCACGGATGAATCGGTGGCATCATACAAAACCACGACCACTTCCGAAACATCATAAAGATCGTTTTGCCGGCGCCGGAGGGCCGATTATTATGCCGCCAGTGGGATATTGCACCATTTCGGTGCACAGGCCGAATGCAATAAAATCGCACTTTGGAGTTTAGCCATGGAGCGAGTCATGGATGCACCGAAGATTCTAACCGCCATTCCGCAGCGCCGTTATCGGTTTGGAGACTATGGCGCCGTTGTATTGGGCGAAATTGAAAGCGGCGACCACAACAAGTACCGGTACATTCTGGCACTGGTGCGCGAGGGGGAATCCACACCCAGCTTCTGGGTCACCACAGAGAAAAATCCACGCGCCCGCGCACACGAGGGTTCACACCGTATGCGTGTAGTGACGGATGGTCTGGATGAGGATCTGGGCTCGTCGGATCGCTGGCGCGATCTGGATGTGTTTTGCGAAGAGGCGCTGGCGGTGGCGGCCAAGGTACTGGGACTGGCGGATGAGTCGCCGATCCCCTTGTTCTAGTGCGATCAGTCCTGATACAGGGTTTCGCCGGCCCGGGTGGCGATCTTGATATGCACCGGTATTCCGTGGCGCACGCTCTGGGTTACGACACAGTAGTCTTCAAACAGGGACGTGCAGCGCAGGAGGCGCGCGGCCTGTTCGGCATCGGTGTCCAGAGTGATGGCGACATCCAGCCGGTCAATGCGCATCCGTCCCTTGTCGTTGCGCGCGATGCTGCCGGTGACGGCGGTTTTCATTCCGCGCGGCGTGGTGTGGGCCTTGCTGAGACAGAAAAACAGGCTGGCGCTCAGGCAGTTTGCCACCGCCGCGGCCAGCAGGCGCGAGGCGTTGGGTCCCTGCTGGTTTCCCAACGGTAAGGGTTCATCGAGCGTGAGATCCGGAAGGTCCGGCCAATCGAACTTCAGCCGGAACTCATAACCCTCAATGTGTTCCAGATTGAGGGTGAACGTGTGTTCGTCGGCCATGACCTCGGTCTCACGGTCTTAATGCTGGTGTCCGCCTTCACCATGCACGTGGCCGTGCTCCATTTCTTCCTTGGTCGCCGTGCGGATTTCGGTGATCTCGACGTCAAAGTGCAGGGTTTTGCCGGCGAGCGGATGATTGGCGTCAAGTACGGCGCCGGTTTCGGTGAGCTTGACCACGGTGAGCGTGATCGGTCCATTGGGGCCGTCGGCGTAAACGCGCGCTCCGAGCTCGAGCGGCATGTCTGGCGGGAAGTGCTCACGCGGCGCCTCGAAGACGGCTTCCGGATTTTTCTCACCATAGCCCTCGGTGGGCGCGACGGTTACTTTGGATTTGAATCCGGTCTCGGTTCCTTCCAACGCTTTCTCCAGGCCGGGAATGATATTGCCGTGGCCATGCAGATAGGAAAACACGTCACCATCGCGGCTGGAGTCCAGTACTTCGCCGCTGTCGTCGGTGAGGGTGTAGTGCATGGAGATCACCATGCCGCTGACTGCTTTCATGTGAATGTCCTCAAGGGGATGGAAAAGAGGGATAAATGATAGCGTACTTTCTGGCGGGCTGTCCGCACATTTGTGTCCTGGCCATGGTTTGCGTGGCCGCGGGTTGCTCGGGCAGGGTAGTCGCTGACCGGCGTGTATACTGAAGATCCCTATACCTTCTAAACGATGATTAAGCACCTTACTATTCCCACACCCGGTCAAGGCCTCCATGAATTTACCCGTGAGGTCGAGTCACTGGTGCGCGACTGTGGTATTCGCGAAGGTTTGTGTACACTTTTTGTACAACACACCTCGGCGAGCCTGCTGATCCAGGAAAATGCCGATCCTTCGGCGAAGCGCGATCTCGAGCGGTGGCTCAGCCGCCTCGTCGCGGAAAACGATTCTCTTTATACCCACTGCAACGAGGGAGCGGATGACATGCCGGCTCACATCAAGTCGGCACTCACATCGACGAGCGTGTCGATTCCCATCAGCGACGGCCGGCTTGCGCTCGGTACCTGGCAGGGGATTTATCTGTGGGAACACCGACATCAGGGTGGCGCACGAAAAATAATCGCACACGTCACCGAGTAAAGTGCGGTGTTTCTGGCGGCAATGGCAGGTTCTCTGCGCATGTGAAAACCGAAAATCCATGTGGCGTAATCCGCTTATTTCCCGGTAAAAACACAAAAAACACCCTGTTTATTCCCCTCCACGGGCGTCAGGTAGCGATATGCCGTCTGTCGGCTACACTTGGT
Organism: Sulfurifustaceae bacterium; assembly: GCA_041481225.1. GTDB lineage: Bacteria > Pseudomonadota > Gammaproteobacteria > Acidiferrobacterales > Sulfurifustaceae > Sulfuricaulis. Next base: position 55,403 of record JBGPBL010000008.1, read on the forward strand.
GAAGTATTACCCCGCGGCAATGGATTGCATCTCTATGTTTCCATGTGCGTATTCCACAAAGCGTAAGTCGGGCATTTTCGGGATTGCGAAACATCGCGTAATGATATTGAGCAAAGGGGAACGCTAATGTATTTCATGCTCCTAATTCTCGTGACCATGGGTCTGGTGGGCACGGCGGCCAGTTTTTCCATCATCGGCATTGCCAGCATGTTTGCCTACAACTATGTGCCCGCCTTGATAATGGGTGCCATGCTGGAGTCGGGGAAGATCGTCGTCGCCGTGTATCTCTACCGGTACTGGTCGATGGTGACACCGCTGTTCAAATCGATTCTCATCATGTTCCTGACGGTCTTGATGTTCATCACCTCGGTCGGCATTTTTGGTTACCTCAGTCAGGGCTACCAGAAAACCTCGGAACAGTTCAAGACCATATCGCTCGATCTGAAAAATCTGGAGGATGAATACAAGGTCAAGAAACAGCGCGAGCAGGAAATCAATCGCCAGGTCGATCAACTCCCCGGAGATTTCGTGATCGGCAAGATCCGTCTGTCGCGCGAATTTTCCGATGAACAGGCCGAGATACGCGACCGCCTGACGCTCATCGAGCCGCGCATGCAGGAACTGCGTGTGCAACGCCTGTCCTATGAAATGAATATCGGGCCCATTTCCTACGTGGCGCGCATGTTCGACATAGCACAGGATACGCTGGTGTTTTATGCCATCCTGCTGCTGGTATTCGTGGCCGACCCGCTGGCGGTGACGCTGACCGTCGCCTGCAACATGGCGTTGATCCGCTCCTGGGACAGACGCACGCACTCACGCACATTGTCGCAGGAGCACGATCCGGGAATGCTCAGTTCGTTTGTCGAGCGCATGCGGCTCGCTGCGCTCAAATCCTACGGCGCCACGTTCGACAAGATAGAACATATAACGTTCAGGAAGCCGGCGCCGCGGCGAAAGTCGAAACCGAAGCCCCGCGCCCGCCACAGCCGCTGAACCGGTTTTCACCGGTCGCGGTATATTTAAGAGCATCCTCGAAGCATGAACAGGATCGTGAAGCGGTTTTCCCCTCTGTTACTGGCGTTGCTGGCCGGCTGCGCCACGCATCAGGCGCCTTCACGTCCAGAGACGCCCGTCGTTTCCGCGCCAGCGCCGGCTCCGGCGCAGGTATTGGTGGCGCCATCGGCACCTACCGGCGAAGCAACGTCACCTTTGGTCGGAGAGGCAACGCCGCTTTCAGTTCCCGCCGCGCCGGCGAAAGAACTTCTTTCCACCCTGCAAGCGTTTGCCGATTGGAACGACAGTAAGTTGCTTGATATCTATAAGGGCATGACAAAAGTACAAGTAGAACGGGTTATGGCACCGAATCAGGCTGGCAAATGGCGCAATCCCTATAAGCGTCAGGTGTTGCATTCGAATGATGGTAGGGCCTATGAGGTATTGTTTTATTTCACGCGCATGCCCTCCAAGGGTCGCCCCATCACGGAGAGTCAGATGACCCCGGTGATTTTTAACGAGGGGAAAGTCTTTGCCATGGGTCGCTACCAGCTCAAGAAACTCCGCCGCAGTCTGGCCCTCTGAATCCGGCGATAGCGGCGCTGTTTCCTCCGCAAGCCGTTCCTCTCAGGTAGAATGGGTGTCGCGATGACACCATCCGTTGCGCCCTCTGGTTCCTGGAAATCACCGATCATGCCGGATCTGATCGTGGCCGAGTCCGTCGGGCTCAGCCAGATCATGCTGGATGGGGTGGATGTCTATTGGATCGAGTCGCGTCCGATGGAGGGCGGTCGCAACGTGATTGTGCGACTTCGCGCTGGAACGAAAGAAGACGTTCTCCTGGCCCCTTTCAATGCGCGGTCGCGCGCGCATGAATACGGTGGCGGCGCCTTTTCGGTGGCTGGCGGTACCCTCTATTTTTCCAATTTTTCGGATCAACAGATTTATGGCGGCGTACCCGGCGCCACCCCGCGCGCGCTGACGCCGCCGAATAGTCTGCGTTTTGCCGATATGACGCCGGATCGCCGGCGCCGGCGCCTGATTGGTGTGTGTGAGGATCACCGGCGGGAAGGCGAGCCGGTCAATACGCTGGTCGTCATTGATCCGGAGGGATCGGGTGAACCGCGGGTATTGGTTGCCGGCAGCGATTTCTACGCCGCCCCGCGCCTGAGTCCGGATGGATGGCAACTCGCCTGGCTTTCCTGGAACCATCCGAACATGCCGTGGGAGGGAACGGAGCTGTGGCTGGCGGACATCACCCCGGAAGGGTCGCTCGGCGTACGGCGAAAAATCGCCGGCGGACCCGGGGAATCTATTTTTCAGCCCGAGTTCTCTCCCAATGGCACATTGTATTTTGTTTCCGACCGCAGCGGCTGGTGGAATCTGTATCGCCTCAGGGAAGGAAACATCGAGGCGCTGGCCCCGATGGAGGCGGAGTTCGGATTGCCACAATGGAATTTTGGCATGTCGACCTATGCCTTCGAGTCAGCGCAGCGGCTGGTATGTGCGTATAACCAGAAGGGGGTGTGGCATCTCGCCACGCTGGAGACCGATTCCCTCCGGTTGGTGCCGAGGGAGCTATCCTGCACGGAAATTCACTGCGTGCGCGCCACCAGCGGAAAGGCTTTTTTTATCGCGGGATCGCCGACACAGTCGTCGGCGATCCTTCAGCTTGATCTCGCCACTAACGACTATATTGCGATCCGTCGTTCGAATCGCATCGAACCGGACCCGGGGTATGTCTCGACGCCGCAGACGCTCGAATTTCCCACGACGGACGGCGCCAACGCATACGCGTTTTACTATCCGCCGAAGAATCGCGACTTCCATGCCTTGCCGAATGAAAAAACGCCGTTGCTGGTGTTGAGCCACGGCGGACCCACGTCCGCGACCTCCAGCACCATGAATCTCAAGGTTCAATACTGGACCAGCCGCGGCATCGCCGTGCTGGATGTGAATTACCGTGGCTCCACTGGTTATGGCCGCGCCTACCGGGACAAGCTCAAGGGGCAGTGGGGTGTCGCCGATGTTGAGGACTGTCTTGCGGGTGCGCGTTATCTTATCGATCGGGGGCTCGTGGATGAAAAACGCATCGCCATCCGGGGCGGCAGCGCCGGCGGGTACACCACCCTGTGTGCGCTGACGTTTCATGGCCTGTTTCGCGCCGGTGCGGTTTACTATGGCATCAGCGATCTTGAGGCGCTGGCCAAGGACACGCATAAATTTGAGGCGCACTATCTCGATGGGTTGATCGGCCCCTATCCGGCCCGACGCGATCTTTATCAGGCGCGCTCGCCCATTCACTTTGTAGATCGCTTGTCCTGCCCGGTCATTTTCTTTCAGGGGCTGGAAGACAAGGTGGTGCCACCGAATCAGACGGAAGCAATGGCCGAGGCGTTGCGCAGAAAAGGCATCGCCGTGGCTTATGTGCCGTTTGCCGGTGAGCAGCATGGGTTCCGGCGCGCGGAGAACATCCAGCGTGCGTTAGAGGCCGAGCTGTATTTCTATTCCCAGATTTTCCGTTTTACGCCCGCCGACGTAATAGAGCCGGTCATGATCGAGAATCTACCGTCCTAGTTGGCGCCGCGGGATTGACCATCCATATTGACGTAACCCGCGACCAACTGGACTTCCGGCAGTCCCTGGTTTCGCAGGAGTGAGGTGGCGGTGGTCACGAAGGCTTCCGGTCCGGCCACGTAGACATCGTATTCCTTCAAATCAGGGATGTTGCCCACGAAATGCGGCAGGGAGGGTGCGAGGTCGTCAAGGGTTGCCGTGAGCGGCGTGTAATGAAAATTGTCCAGCGCATCGGACCACGAGCGGCAGAGATTGTGCAGGTAGAGCCCATTCGCCGGCGCCACCCAGCACAGGTGCAAGGTTTCCGCCGTGTCCTGCGCCATGGCGTGTTCGATCAGGCTTTTTATGGGCGCAAAGCCACTGCCGTAGGCGATGAACAGGAGCGATCGCGGCGAATCCTCACGCAACACAAAATCACCCGTCGGCCCCTGGACCGAGACAATATCGGCAGGTTTAAGTTTCTTGAAAACGTATTCGGTGAAGCGATTGCCGGCAATGCGGCGGATATGGAAATGCAGGTTCCGGTCATCACACGGACAACTGGCCACCGGATAATTTCCTTCCACCTCGTTACCGAGTTTCAGCCGGACCGATTGACCCGCCAGAAACTGTAGCCGTTTTGTGCGGGGTGTTTGCAGATGTAGCCGCAGGATGTCATCCCCGAGCGGTTCCAGGTTTTTAACGCGCGCCTCGATCTGTTGCAACGGGATATCCTGCGCACGGCCAATTTCGTGCGCCTCGATGACGACGTCGGACACCGCGGTGTGGGAGCACATGAGCAAACAGCCCATGTTTTTATCAGCTTCAGTCAACACAAAATCGTGGTGACGCACCTGGTGTGTTTTGCCAGAGACGACCCTGGCCTTGCACAGACCGCAGTTGCCATTGCTGCAACCGTAGTTCAGGGAGAGCCCGGCGCGCAGCGCCGCCTCGAGCAGCGTGTCGGAACCCTCCACGAGAAATTCGCGCTGGCTCGGGAGCAGTCGAACATGGGCGGTCATGAGACGCAAAAAACTCTCCTTGGCGAGAAAAGACTGAAGCGGATTTTCCGTGAGGGACCCGCTTTCCATTTCGTGCCGCAACCAGATGCGGAGGATGCCCATGGTCTGTTTCAGGTCACCGCCGGAATTCTCGTATCCGCCGATTTTATCGTACAACCATTCGATAACGGTTTTGTAGCGTTCGACGAGCGCCCGTGTCTGGGCCAATTCCTTGCCCAGTTCGTTCAGACGCTCCGACAGTACTTCTGGCGCCGGCAACAGACGCTCACGCAGGCGGTTTGAGAAGGCCTCGTCCTTGATGCGTGTAAAGCGCTCCAGGGCGGTGCTGTCCTCGAACCGGGTGTCGGGATAGGCCCGCAGCAGATCTGTCGGCCGCACCATTCCTTCGAAAGTCGGCAACTCGCCAGTTTTTATTTTTTTCTGAAGCGTGCCGCGGGCCACGCCCACCAGCCGCGCGGCCCGGGTCAAGGTGAGGAATTGGTACGAATCGTCGCTGGCCTGGCTTGACATGAGTCGACCGTCATTACCGTGCTTTGTTCATGCCTGGGAAAATAAACTACCCGGCCGTTGGCCACATGGCAACTTCCATCGAATCGATGTGTGGCAGGATAACACGGGAATTATATGAATAAAAAAACGCCATGGCACGCGATACGTGCCATGGCGCGAGAGACTTCTGGATTCAGACCGGCAGAGCGTGCTGGTCAGTGAGACGTACAGAGAGTTTAGTAGCTGCGTCGACCACCGCCTCCGCCACCACCGCCTCCGCCACCACCACGATTGCCCCAGCCGCCACCACCGCCTCCGCCGCCTCGGTTTCCACCAAAGCCGCCGCGGCCACCACCACCACCGCCACCGCCACCGCCGCCGGAGCGTTCCGTCTTGGGACGGGCTTCATTGACGTTCAGCGCACGACCCTTCAGGTCTTTCTGGTTCATGCCGTTGATGGCGGCCTGGGCTTCCGCCTTGGCCGGCATTTCGACGAATCCAAAGCCGCGGGGCTCACCGCTGAACTTGTCCTTCAGGATAGTTGCCTTCTCGACCGTTCCATACTGACTGAACGCCGCCCGCAGATCTTCTTCGGTCACGTCGCGGGATAAATTTCCTACAAAGATATTCATTTTAAACTCCTGGTTTGTCTGAGTACGGCATCAATTGACAGCTGACCCTTCAAAAATCCCGTCTGGAGAAGCAGGCGGCTGGATACGTGAGTGGCGAAGACGTGTACCGCAGTCCTTGGCATTCATGCAGGAAGGGGAGAAATGAGCTGATCCCCCACCTGTATCCTCACTGGATAATACGCCAGTGTTTCGCCCGCGTCCAAGCGCAAAAGGCCGCTTATCCGAGCCTTGGCCCGAAGGTGCGTGGCCGCGAGGAGTTATTATTCCCGCCGCTTTTCACTTGTGGGCCGTTGCCGGGGTGACGCGGCTTGTCTCCGTGACCGGTTTTGGCCGCGAAGCCACGTCGTGCATGGTCAAAACGCCGCGGTTTGCCGGCGCCGGGCTTATGACCCGAGGGGCCGCGCGGGCGCTGGCCTGCCGGGTGCGACGAGCGCGGCCTGAGGGTGGGTTCCAGGCCGGGGATGACGTGTGCGGCGATGGTCTGCCGGGTGTAGCGTTCGATATCGCGCAGTTGCTGGAAATTATCCGGCGCGGCGAACGAGATGGCGATGCCCTTGGCGCCGGCGCGGCCGGTGCGCCCGATCCGGTGCACGTAGTCCTCGGCGTTCTTCGGGAGATCGAAATTGATCACGTGCGTGATGCCGGCGACGTCGATGCCGCGCGCGGCGACATCGGTTGCTACCAGCAGGCGCACCGTGCCCGCGCGCAGATTGCTGATCGCGCGGTTGCGTTGATTCTGATTCATGTCGCCGTGCAGGGCCGCGGCCGGGAGGCCTTTGGCATGCAGGGTCTTGGCCAGACGATCGGCGCCACGCTTGGTGGCGGTGAACACGATGGCCTTGCCCATACCGCTGTCATCGAGCAAATGCGACAGGAGACGATTCTTGTGCGCGCCATCGTCCACGTGATGCAGACGCTGTTCGATGTTCTCGTGGCGCTCCTGGGCGCTGGAGATCTGGATGCGTTTGGGATTCTTCAGAAGACGTGCCGCCAGTTTGGCGATATTGCCTTCGAGCGTGGCCGAGAACAAAAGCGTCTGACGGGTAGCCGGCGTCGAGGCAGCAATTTTTTCCACGGCATGAATGAAACCCATGTCGAGCATGCGGTCGGCCTCATCGAGCACCAGGACTTCCAGGCGCGAATAATCAATGCGGCCGCGCTCCATGTGGTCGAGCAGGCGTCCGGGTGTGGCCACCAGAATATCGAGTGGCTGAGACAGCAGCCGCATCTGCGGCGGGTAGGGCATGCCGCCGACTACACTGCCGATGCGAAAGCGCATGTGCTTGCCGTACTTGGCCGCCGCCGCTGTTACCTGGCTGGCGAGTTCGCGTGTCGGTGTCAGTACCAGCACGCGCGGGCCGCGCGAATTTTTGGTCGACGGTGTGCTCAGCCGATGCAGTGACGGCAGCACGAAAGCGGCGGTTTTGCCGGTACCGGTCTGGGCCGAGGCCATCAAATCATTGCCTTCGAGCGCAAGCGGAATGGCCTGTGCCTGAACCGGGGTGGGCGTGGTGTAGCCGCTCTCGACGATGGCCTTGAGAATAGACGGGTGTAACGCTAACTTTTCAAAAGTCATGATGCTTCCTTATCGTGGTAAATGAACAGCGCATACAGAGGATCGCTGCCAATCACCGTAAATAAGGCAATGGCAGTAACAAAACTGCTGGCGCAAAACACATCGTCGCCAACCGTTTTATCGCTGAAATTCCAGGGGAACTGAAACCAGAAGGTGGGTCAGAGATCGATGAACTCAACGGCAAGAAAAGACGTTTTCACTGTCTGGACTGCCGAGCGCGGAATATACAGGAATAGTGCTGTAAAAGCCAGTGTTTATTTCAATGCCGGATTTGGTCCTGCCCCTGCCCTGCAAGGCCATCACCGAGCATGCGGGGGAGGGGATGTTTGGTTCCCGCCAGATAGCCCCTCCAGAACCCGTTGATGTGCGGGCGGGCCATGCCCTTGGGGGTTTGTGGCAAACGGTTTGTTGTACCTTCGTGCTAACCTGCCTTTATGAAAATCCTTCCTGTGCCTGTCTGGCCACGGACCGTGGCGCAGGCACGCACCATCCAGGAGACGCTGCGTGGTCATGTGATTAGCCATGACCGTCTTGATGGGGTGCAGTATGTCGCCGGAATCGATGTCGGTTTTGAGAATGGCGGCGACGTCATGCATGCCGCGGTGGTGGTGCTCGATTTCCCGAGCCTGGTGTTGCGTGAACAGGCGGTGGCGCACAGGCCAACACGATTTCCTTATATCCCGGGGTACCTCTCGTTCCGCGAGTCACCCGTGGTGTTGGCGGCGCTCAAGAAGTTGCACGTCACGCCGGATCTCCTGTTGTGTGACGGCCAAGGTCTGGCACACCCGCGGCGATTCGGGATCGCCTGTCATCTTGGAGTATTAACGGATATCCCGAGCATCGGTGTTGCCAAATCGCGTTTGATCGGTACGCACGAAGAGGTGCCGGCACAAAAGGGCGCGTGGCGGCCACTCCGGGACGATGGCGAAGTGATAGGCGCAGTGCTGCGCACGCGCGTTGGCGTGAAACCACTTTTTGTTTCGATCGGCCATCGCCTCAGTCTCGAAACCGCGATTGATTATGTTCTGCGCTGCACCACGCGCTATCGCCTTCCCGAGACAACGCGTCTGGCGCATCGGCTCGCCTCGAATTGATAACCCATTTGTCGTTCTGATTCCTCGAAGTTAACCCGGACGCCAACGCCCCCGCCGGCCACGAGTCATGGCGCAGGGGTATCCCACCACTGCACCCGGAGCCGGACGTCCGGCGGCCTTCTGAATACCATCCACAGTGGCCAGGTTCACGCATCCCATCACGGTTGCATCTTTTTCTTGTCATGTTAGTTTGTTGTCCATGACCACCATCACCCGTTCCTACCGGGTACGCGCCTATCCCAACAGCGCCCAGATTCGTATGCTGAATCACTGGTTCGGTGCCAGCCGCTGGCTTTGGAACCACGCCCTGGATATGCGCACCAAAGCCTACCAACGGCGCCAAGAGTCCATCACCAGCGTCGACATCAGTCGCCATATCACCAAACTCAAAAAACTCCCGCGCTTCGCCTGGCTCACGAAAATACCCGCTACCTGTATTTCCCAATGCCTGCGCGATCAAGACAAGGCGTTTACCAGCTTCTTTCGCCGCATCAAGGCCGGTGAAACCCCGGGCTATCCGCGCTTCCGTTCCCGTCACGACAACACGGTCTCGCTCCGGTTCCAGGATGTTTCGGAAACGAAGTGGCTTACGGGCATCATCGCACTGCCAAAGCTTGGTTCCCTGAAACTGGCCGAGAAGATTCCCATTATTGCCTGCCCCGACATGGTCACCCTCAAACGCGAGGCCGACGGGTGCTACTACGTTACGTTCGGTGCCACGGTCGAGATTAAGCCGCTGCCGTTTGTCGCCTCCACGGTCGGCATCGACCTTGGCCTCACACATCTCGCCACACTCAGTAATGGCGACAAGATCCCAAACCCGAAGCGCCTGGCAAACCGGCTGCGCTACCTTAGGCAGCAGCAACGCTGTCTGTCCCGGCGCATCCAGGGCAGCAGGCGCCGCGAGCAGCAACGGCTTCGTGTGGCCTGCGCCCACAGCGCCGTAGCGAACCAGAGAAACTACGCGATTCACCAGCTCACCACGCGACTGGTCCGTGAGCATCAGATCCTCTGCATCGAGGACCTGAAGGTTAAGAATCTGATTCAACACCCCCGGCTCGCACGGCCTATCGCCGACGCGGCGTGGGGCGAGTTCCGCCGGCAACTGATGTACAAGGCCCAGTGGTACGGCCGTACCGTAATCGCGGTGGACCAGTGGTTTCCGTCGAGCAAGACCTGCTCCCACCCGGGGTGCGGTCATGTGCTGGATGAACTGCGGCTCGATGTCCGGGAATGGATCTGCCCTAAGTGCGGCACCACCCATGATCGGGATATCAACGCCGCGAAGAACGTGCTGGCGGAAGGTCTTCGCCAGCTAGCCGGTGGTGAGCACCGGGACCTGCGCGTGGAGGCGGCTGTCGTAAACGCCGCCGGTGAAGCGCGAACCGGGCAAATGGCGAAGGCGTGTCAGGAACA
>JBGPBL010000009.1:0-64446 GCA_041481225.1 Sulfurifustaceae bacterium
AGCGGAAGGTGTCGTCGCCGGCGCCGCCGAGGATGGTGTCGGTGCCGATGCCGCCGTTGACCGTGTCGTAGGCGGTGTCGGTGCCTTCGATCACGAAGGTGTCGTCGCCGGCGCCGCCGTTCAGGACGTCGCTGCCCGCGCCGCCGACGATCACGTCGTTGCCATCCCCTCCATTGATAGTGTCGTTTCCGGCCAAGCCCGTGATGTAATCACCCCCGGTGGTGCCTGTAAGCACGTCATTCGCGCTGGTGCCGGAAATGTTGTTAGGCGTCGTATTGATGACCGTCAGTGCAAAATTGCCAGACACGGAGAGCCCACCTTGGTCGGTGGCTGTAACCCGGAGGCCCAGATTCCCGGTATCCGCATGGGCCGGTGTGCCACTGAATGTCCGCGAGACAGCACTGAAATGCAGCCACGCAGGAAGAGCAGAACCATCGGCCAAGCTCGCGCTGTAACTCAACACATCCCCGACATCGGGGTCGCTGAACGCCGTCGCCGGAATCTGGTAGGTAAACGCCGTATACTGCGCCACGCTCTGACCGGCCAGCGGAACGGATACCGTCGGGGCATCGTTGACGTTTCGAACAATGAGATTAAAGCTGTCTACGGCGCTCAGACCGCCGGTGTCGGTGGCTTTGACCTGCAAGCCAAGCGTTCCGACGTCGCCGTTAGCCGGTGTCCCGCTGAACGTGCGGGTAAGGGGGTCGAAGCTGAGCCACGCAGGAAGCACCGAGCCATCCCCGCGGGTGGCTGAGTAGGTCAACGTATCTCCCACGTCCACGTCGGAAAAAGCGTTCCCCGCCACCTGGAAGACAAATTGTGCATTCTGATCGGTGGTTTGATCCGCGATCGGCGTGCTGACGACCGGCGCATCGTTGACGTTCGCCACACTCAAGGCAAAGGTATCGGTTGCCGTGAGCCCGCCGGTGTCGGTGGCCGTGACTTTTATCGCATAATTTCCGACGTCGCCATTGGCCGGGGTGCCGTTCAAGGTGCGGCTGGCGGGATCGAAGGTCAGCCACGAAGGCAGTGCCGAGCCATCGGCCAGGCTGGCGGCATAGGTCAGGGTATCGCCGGCATTGGGGTCGGTGAAGGTGGTGTCCGGTACCTGGAAGGTAAAGGGGAGGTCTTGCGTGGCGCTCTGAGCGGCGAGTGCATTGGCGAGTTGCGGCGGCAGGTTGTGTACCGTGAGCGCTTCGATATTGGCACTGGACAGCGCAGTCCCGTCGGCAAACTGGAACTGTTCGACCACTTGCCCGGTAAACCAGTCACGGAAGGTGAGCTGATCAGTACCGCCGAGCGCCAACACCAGATCATTACCGCTGCGATCGGCATGCAGGCCAGAGGCGGAAATTCCGCCGGTGAACACAACGCGGTCCGTGCCGGAGGAATCAACAATGACATCCTGGCCATCGCCAGGACTGAACTGGTAAATGTCGTCCCCTGCCCCACCGGAGAGAATATCGTTGCCGGGGCCGCCCGTGATGCGGTCGGTGACGTTGGTGCCGGTCAGCGTGTCGTTGCCACTTGTGCCGCTGATATCGAAACCGCGGCTCAAGAGCTGCGTGTAGTTAAGCACCGTGCCGTCCGCGAACTGGAAGGAATCGATGGCGTGCGGACCATAGACGTCGTTGGGGTTGAAGTTGGCAATGTGGATCTCGTCGCCTGGATTGCCGGTGCGGATCAGCAGCGAGCCCAGACTCAAGGTAACCGCGCTCGGATCAACTCCCGGACCAAAGACCAGGGTGTTGGTCTCGCCCGGGGCCGTGGAATCGATGATGGTGTCCGTGCCATCGCCCACGTTGAATATATAGGTATCGCTGCCAGCACCGCCAACGAGCAAGTCGTTGCCGGGGCCGCCGATCAGGGTGTCGTTGCCCGCCCCGCCGGTGAGCGTGTTATTCGCGCTGTTGCCGATGAGCACGTTGTCGAGCTCATTGCCGGTGCCGTCGATGGCATTGGTGCCGGTGAGGGTCAGGTTCTCGACATTGGCGCCGAGGGTGTAGGTGATCGAACTCTGGACGGTGTCGATGCCTTCGTTCGGGTTTTCGATGACGCTGTCGCCGGCGTTGTCGACGACGTAGGTGTCGTTGCCGGCGCCGCCGGCCATGGTGTCGGCGCCGAGGCCGCCATTGAGGAGGTCGTCGCCATTGAGGCCAGCGATGTAGTCATCGTAGCCGGTCCCGGTGAGCGTGTCGTTATTATCGGTGCCGATGATGTTATGCAGACCTACGTTCATGGAAAAAGCGGAGGATGCTTGCAGACCACCGGAGTCAGTGGCAGTCACCTTGAGAGCGAATGTTCCGGCATCCCCTGCCCCGGGGGTACCGGAAAAGGTATGTAACGCAGGGTCGAAGGTCAACCACGACGGCAAGGCACTGCCATCGGTACGCGTGGCCGTATAGGTGAGCGTATCGCCGTAGGGGGTGTCGATATCCCTGAACGTATTGGCCGGAATCTGGAAGGCGAAGAGGCCGCCTTCCTGCGTGGCCTGGTCGCCAAGGGGTGAGGTGACGGTCGGGGCGTCGTTGACGTTGTTTACCGTGAGATTGAACACATCGGCCGCGCTCAGGCCGCCTTGATCCGTCGCTGTCAACCGGACGCTGAGCGCGCCGACATCGCCGTTCGCCGGCGTGCCGCTCAAGGTACGTGTGGCAGGATCGAAGGCAAGCCACGAAGGCAGCACTGAGCCATCGGCCAGGCTGGCGGCATAGGTCAGGGTATCGCCCGTGTCGGGGTCGGTGAAGGTGGTGTCCGGTACCTGGAAGGTAAAGGGGAGGTCTTGCGTGGCGCTCTGAGCGGCGAGTGCATTGGTTACCGCAGGCGCGCGGTTAGTGTTGCTCGGAGCAGTGAAAACATCACCGGTGTTGGCGTAGTTAATGGCATACTGGCCGCCGGCCATGCCGGATGTGCTCGTGATGTCATAGGTCGATTGCACGTCCGGCGTAATCAATGGAACAAGACCGGAGTTCGTCGGGTTGGCATCGTACGCGGCACGCAGTTCGTTCCCGCGCGCATTGACGAGGCCGACGAGATCGAAAACCTGGTGGTTGTTCTTGTCCACGAACTGCAAGCGTTCAACGAAAGTGTTGTCCGTCACCAAATTGCCAGAGTTGTCGAAGTAGGTCGAAGACCAGGGAATAATAATGTCCTCGCCGCTGCCGGCCACCTGCAGTGTCAGCGTTTCATTGCCCGTGCCGTCGGGGTTCTGGTTAACCTGCAGATACGCCAGAACATTCGCGGGCACGACGCCCCCGCCGAAGGAAATCGTGTCGATATTGCCGCTTCCCGGTGTCTCGACGCTTTCATAAATATAATCTTGAATATAATTGACACCGTTGTTGGCGAGATCGCTCGGGTTGAAGAGATAAGTGTCGCTGCCTGTACCCCCGTCAAGCTCGTTGTACCCCGGCCCGGCCACGAACACGTCGTTGCCATCGCCCCCGTAAAGCATGTCATCGCCCGTGCTCCCGACGAGCAAGTCATTGCCCGCATACGCGTAAAGCACATCGCCGTAGCCACTCGCCTGCAGCACGTTGTCGCCGGCGGTGCCGACCTGCACACCCACATGCCCCGGGTTCTTGTCGAGCGCAAGGAACTGATCAATGGTGAGCTCGGTGCCGTTGGCGAAGCGAAACACCTGAAGGTTGAAATCATGTCCACCATGGAAGTCCTGGCTCTGGAAGCCTTCGTTGTTGCCCAAATCGACCCACAGCAGGCCCGGGGTACTCTGGAGATCACCGACGTCATCGATGTAGGTAAATCCATCGGCCCAGTGCACGCCGATGTTGTCCGGGGTGATGCCATTGCCGAACTGCACGACGTTGTTCTGGTCGTTCTGCAGGAGGGCCTTGATCGAGTTTAAGGTAGTGCGCGCCACGTCGGGTGAGACACCCCCAGCAAGCGCGTTGACGGCGTCCAGAAAATCCTGAGGGTAGTTTCCTTGGAGCGGATTCATCTCGACAAAATAGAAGTCCCAGTAAGAATCGCTGTAGGTGCTGTCGGTGTAGGAGTCGAGTCCGGTAAGCTCGGTGTTGACCTGACCGATCTGGTTCGCAAAGCGGTTGGGGCCGCTGTCCTGGATGGTGTTGTCGCCCCCGCCGTGGTTAATCTTGTAGGTGTCGGCATCGTTGCCGCCATCGAGATAGTTGTAGCCGCTCCCGCCATCGAGCACATCTTTGCCGTCGCCTCCACGGAGAGTATCGTCTCCGTTGCCGCCGTCGAGATAGTCATTGCCGTTGCCACCAATGAGAGTGTCGTTCCCATCGCCGCCGTAGAGTACATCATTGCCATCGTACCCATAGATCGTATCGTCACCCCCGAGACCGAAGATACGGTTGTCGTAGGCATCGCCGCGCAAAACGTCGTTGCCGTCGGTGCCGGTAATGCCGCCAAACAGCCCGATGGTGTTCAGGTACTCCGGCAGATTGACGCTCCAGCCGGTTCCCGCCAGTTCCTCGATCATGAACGGGTACTGGATGGCGGGATTCGAGGAATTCGGACTCGCGTTTTCGAAGAAACGCTGAACGCGGGTACTGTCGATCAGTAGGTCATTGCCGTCCCGGCTGAAGGTGAGAGCGCCAGGATTCAGCACATTTCTCAAAACAATGCTGTCATTGCTGTAGTCTTGGCCCTGGCCGTCGTCGAAGATCACATCGGCGTGGGTAGGATCAATAATATAAGTATCGTCCCCCTGTTTGCCGTACATCGTGTCGTTGCCCGAGCCCGTCACAAAAACATCGCGCCCAAGAGTGATAGCGGACGAACCGGTGCCGTACATCACATCGTTTCCTGCGCCGTCGAAGTAATAGCTCGTCCAGGCGTTTCCGTTCGACCCCCATTGCACCGGCTGCATCACGTCATCGCCGTTGCTGCCGGTATAGATGACGTTCGTGACATCATAGAAACTGAAGTTTTGGTTGCTGACATCGGCGTAAAGCGGTCCCATCCCTCCGGTTTCGATGTAGGTGCCGGTGTGCGAGACGGCCGCGGCCCAGGTGACGAGACGTAACGCCGGAGAACTGCCATGCGCCGGAATATTGAAGCTGAAGCCTCCCAAGCCGTTGTTGTTGGTCAACCCGTAGATGAGATCGATCTCGGCCGGGCTGAGATAATAGCCGCCCGGCACGGGGTTGCCGAATTGGTCGTAGTAATTGATCCCGACGTGAAGCTCGCCGGACCCGTTCGGACCAGTGCCTGACGTCACGTTGCCCAGCGACGGGTTCAAGACGGTCCCGTCGGGTGTCGTGACCGGCTTTAAGCTGATCCCGGCGATATCGGCGGCCGGGCCCACGATCGTGTAGTCGCTGAGCGTCGTCGAGCCGCCACCGACGTTGATGGCAAAGATGCCGCCGGCGACGGTCAGGATATCTTGCGTGCTCCACACCGTGCCGTCGTCAAACCGAACGTTGAAGTCTTGGAATGTCAGATTCGAGTCGACCCAGTTCTGCACCGTGATCTGGTCGCCGCTGCCATAGTTGAGCAGCAGATCGCCGTCTAGTATCGATGCGCTGACCAGACTTGGAAGAATGCCCGCCCCGAACGAGATGGTGCTGGCGCCGCCCGCATCCGCGACAGTGTCCTGGCCGTCACCGACACTGAAAATATAGGTATCGTTGCCCACGCCGCCGTCGAGGGTGTCATTGCCGGTGCCGCCGATGAGAACATCATCGCCGCCCATGCCGTAGAGCTGATCGTCGCCAGCCCCGCCATCGAGGTAGTCATTGCCATCGACTTCGACCTCATTGCCGTAATAGCCGTCGCCGAAGAGCATGTCATTGCCGGCGCCGCCCAAGAGTGTGTCATTACCGCTGTCGCCGGAGAGGATATCGCGCCCGGCGCCGCCGACCAAGGTGTCGTTGCCGTCGTAGCCGAAGGCCACGTTGGTGTTGCTGGCCGTGTCGTCCTTGCTGCCGACGTCGAGGTAGTCGTTGCCCAGGCCGCCCACGAGATAATCGTTTCCCGCGCCGCCATAGAGCGCGTTATCGCTGGTGTCGGTGCCGACCGCCTGACCCCCGCCCACGATCAGACCGATGTTGGGCGGGGGTGTGGTGTAGACACTGCCGACCCAGCCGGAGGCGGCGATCACGTCGTTTACGGGAGTGATGGACCAGTCGCGGCTCGAGGACCAGGCAATCTGGTAGGTCCCTGACCCGAAAAGATAATCATCGCCTTGACCGCCCATCAGGGCATTGCTGCCATTGCCGCCCACGAGGATGTCGTTGCCCCCGCCGCCTTCGAGGTAATCGTTGCCGCCCTCGCCCGCCAGAAAATCATTCCCGTCGGTGCTGTCGTCGGGGCCGCCGATGAGATGATCATCGCCTTTGCCGCCGTCGATCATGTCGTTGCCGGTGCCGCCATCGGCGTAGAGCGTGGCGGTATCGGTGCTGATGCTATTGTTGTAGATCCAGTCGTCGCCGGCATCGCCGTAGAGCCGGTCACCGCCGCCGTTGCCGTAGATATCATCGTTGCCCGCCCCGCCGTGGATGATCTCGGCGCCCGCGGTGCCCTGGATGGGGCCGGGGTGGACGTAGGCGGTGTGGCTATTGCCATCGGCGTCGACGTAGGTGGCCGCCGGTATCTGGACGGCGCTGTCGGGGCTGTTGTAGCGGTCGCTGTAGGACGTGCCGTCGCGCAGGTTGTCCCAGTTGGGATCGGTGCGCTGAACGGTGGGCAGGCCGTAGTCGGGGTCGATGGCGGGCCATTCGATGAGGTCGGCGGGGGGGTCGACGGGGAGGCTGACCAGATTGATGCCGAAGTCCCCGCTGGTGAAATCCTGATTGAGGATGACGGTGTTGCCGAACCCAAACGCGGTGTCGGTCACGACCAGGTCGCTGCCCTGCATCTGTCCGGTGAAGCGGTTGTCGAGGCTCGCGTAGCTGTTGTTCTGGCCAGGGATCTGGAACAGATCGGGGAGCGCCACGCCATTCATGATGACCGTGTTGATGCCCTGTTTGTCCTCGATGCGGGTCTGCTGGTCGCCGAACAGGGCGTTGACGATGTAGGTGTCATTGCCGGCGCCGCCGTAGAGGACGTCGTTGCCACCGAGCCCCACGAGAGTGTCGTCGCCGGATCCGCCGAAGATCAGGTCGTTTTGGGCGGTGCCGTAGAGAACGTCGTTGTCGGCGCCGGGGGCGTTCTGGCGGTAGTAACGAGTATCCGCGGTGTCGGTGGGACCGACGCCCGAGAGATCGAGCTGACCGTTGTTCTCGCCGACCAGGATGTTGCCGTCGATGATGGTGCCGAGGGCGTAGTGGGAGGTGAGATAGAGACGGGCAGGTTGGAGGTCGGATTGGAGAGTTTGAACCAGACTAACACCATAATCGCTATTTGCATTGGCGACCTGTGACGACCACTTCTGCTCATAAGCATCCATCGCTGTTTTATGACGAGTGTACACGCGATATGCGGACAAAGCGTCCACATCGTCCATAGTGGTGGGACTAGCGACATTTACGCTTCTGTTGTAAAGACCGAAATAGTCGGCTTCGAAGTAATGTCGCTTAGCCAAGCCGGAAAGCTTATTAGCGTTAGAGTCGTATCGAATCTCATACCATGCTTCGGCGCGATCTCCATTCTTAATGGCGTTGATCACCTTTGGCCCAAGAACCCCGTTATATTTGAGCGACACCAGCACCGCGAACTCGCGTGTATTTTCCAGCGCGACAATGTCAGCAGTCGGTATCCCTGCCGCCATCAAATCTACGATCAACGCGCTTTCTTTTTCGTTGGCGATGTTGCGTAGAATGTCACTGGCTTTCGGCTCGGAGGGCAGTGTTAGGCTTAGTTGGCTTGCGAAGCCGGAAAGTGAAGTGGAAAGGTCAGCTCCCGACGCAATACCAGCTTTGCGGGTAGCTCTGGCTTGGGCAAGTAACTGCTTATCAGCAGATGTCAAAGCTGGAAGACCAGCATTTATAAGATAGCGATCAATGGTCGCATTATCGTTAACCAAAAGATCTAGGCCATACCCGACAGCTATACTGTTGTTGCCATCGAAATGCGGGCGAAGATTCGCCGCAACGTTTTTTCCCTGTCGCAGGTCATTGTTCTCTGGAACCTTCAACAAATAATCGCGATCATCTAGATAATTGCTGTTAAGCCAGTTGGTGTGTAAGCCGGTCAACATGGGAAATCTCCTCTCATAATCGTTCGTTTAGTTCGTCTGGATTAGTAGCTTTATCGTGGAATGATGTTCGGACGGCTCAGGTAGCAGACGTCATCCATTTTCGATGGATCGGCGGAAGAAACGTGGCCGCCAATGTACCGTGTGACAACAAGTCGTTCTGGGTTAATCCTCACGTCCGGTGATGTCGACAAGAGTAAGTAGTATTTACTTGCGAACAAAAATGGACGCATAAGAACGAAATTCGTCAAACCTGGGAAATATTGTTTGTCTTTTTTCATCCAATTCTCACGAGGCAATGGCGGCAACAAATGCAAACCGTAAGAGTCCTGGATTTCAACGCCACCAACACTACGCGCCTCTAGCTCTTGAAACCGATATAAAGACTCAGCTGAGACAGCCTCAGGAAGGATGTACAACGTATCTACATCGATTAACTTAATACTGCCACGCCTCCACCGAACCACAAGTTCCTCGTGCCCATCATTATTAATATCAAACTTCGCATATTGAGCGTCGTAGTTGAACTTGTTATCATTCGATATGCCATATCGCGTCCACTGTATCGCCGCAAACATGCTATCTTCGAGTTCGTTATATCTCGTTTTGCCTTCGGCTACATGATGATTTAAAACGCCCAGCATGTATCGACAGACCTTGTCTTCCTTGCTCATGATGAGTTTGTATTGATGCACGCCGGGCTTGCGTTCCGGGGCCGCGTTATCAGGCCGATCCGCAAACGCGCTATACGAGAATAAAGCCAAGACAATATAAATTAATCTTTTCATCACGCGGCCCTCCGGTTGGCCATGGCTTTGGGTATTTGCATGTCGGTTCGTGTTGGTTGTGGGTACATACAGTTGAGGTATGGCGTTACTTACCCTTCTCCAGCTCCTCCACCCGCTTCGCGAGTTTGGCGATAACCTGCTGCTGTTGGGCATAGGCGCGGGTGAGCTGTTTGGCGGTGTCGGCCAGGCCCTTGACGGCGATGGTGAGGTCGTCTTTTTTGGCGTTGACCGCATCGATCTGCATGAGCACGAGGCTGGCGACGTCGTTGGGGTGACGCAGCACGCGGGGTTTGCCCTTCTGTTGGCCGTTGGCTTTAGCCTTGTCCGGGTTGGCGGCGGTATTGGTGGCTTCGGTGGTCATGGTGATCTCCTTAAGATTCTCGATTTATTACACTGGTTTCCGGCTTCCGCCGGAATGACGGTGCTGGTTAGCGTTCACGCGCCGCCTCGTTCACACCCCGCAGCAGCGGGCTCAGGAAATACTCAATCAACCTTCTCTGCCCGGTCTTGATCTCGACCGACACGGTCATGCCCGGGGTGAGCGGCACTTCCTTGCCGTTCTCGATGCGGATCGTGGGGGAGCCTACGCTCACGCGGGCGCTGTAGAAAAGCCCCGTCTTCTCGAGCGGCACGGCGTCGCGCGACAGGCTCACGACGCGGCCGGGGACGGTGCCATAGCGGGTGAAGGGAAAGGCCTCGACCTTGATCTCGGCCTCCTGGGCCTCGCTCACAAAGCCGATGTCCTTGTTCTCGACGTAGGCCTCGACCTCGAGGCTGCCCTCCCGGGGGGCGATGACCATGAGCTGCTGCGCCGGCGTCACCACCCCGCCCACGGTAAACACCGCGAGCTGCTGCACCACGCCGTCGATGGGGGCGGTGAGATGTTGCTGGGCGGCGCGGGTGTGGGCCTTGTCTAGCTCCTTCGAGAGCGTGTAGGCACGGGTTTCGGCGTCGGTGAGCGCGGCGGAGAATTCCTGGGCCTTGTCGGCGCGGGCGCGCTCGGCGTCGAGGTACTGCATCTGCGAGACGTACTGCTTGGCGTACATCTGCCGGTAGGCCTCGGCCTGGTCATGCAGGGCGCGGTATTGCGCGAGCTGATCGCGCAGGCGGTTGCGCTGGTTCTGGACAAAGGCCGGGTCTGCGCCCTTGGGGGCGGTGAAGTCATTCTGGTTGGCGAGGAGCGCGCGCAGGCGGGCGATCTCGGTGAGCGCGGCGAGGTGTTCGTTGGCGTAGCGCTCGCGGTCGGCGCCGGCGCTGGTGTCGAGCTCAATCAGCGGCTCGCCCTGCTTTACGTACTGGCCGTCGTGCACGTGGATCGCCTTGATCACGCAGGTTTCCAGCGGCTGGATGACATTGGAGCGGTCGCTCGGGATGATCTTGCCCTGGGCGACGGCGATGATGTCGATATGGCCGAAACTGGCCCAGACGAGGCCAACCGCAAAGACCGCGATGATGGTGAAGATCACCGTCCGGCCGACGGGCGACGGGGGCGATTCCTGGATCTCCAGCACCGCCGGGAGAAACTCAAGCTCCCGACCCCGCGGCACCGTGACCGGCTCCTGGCGCTGCTGCTCGGCCCAGGCGATACGCCAGACTTCGATGTGGCGCGCCACGCCGGCGGTGAAACGGGAAAGCGCGGCCAGCGTCCGGCGCCAGCGCGACGGCCGGCCCGAGGCCGCTGGCGTTTCAGACGGCGACATAGCTTCCGTCCTGGTGTTTGTGCAAGCGCGCGTAGTAGCCGTTCAGTTGCAGCAGATCCTGATGCATGCCCTGTTCGATGACCTCGCCCTTGTCGATGACGAAAATCCAATTAGCGTTGCGAATGGTCGAGAGGCGATGGGCGATCAGGATCACGGTGCGCCCGCGGCAGATCTGCGCCAAGTTGCGCTGAACGATGCTTTCGGATTCGTAGTCGAGCGCGCTCGTGGCCTCATCGAAGATGAGGATGCGCGGGTTGGTGACGAGCGCGCGGGCGATGGCGATGCGCTGGCGCTGGCCGCCCGAGAGCGAGCAGCCATGCTCGCCCACCGGGGAGTCGTAGCCCTGCGGCAGCTCAAGGATGAACTCATGGGCCCCGGCGAGTCTGGCGGCCTCGACCACCCGCTCCATGGGCAGCCCCGAATCGGCGAGCGCGATGTTGTCGCGCACGCTGCGGTTGAAAAGGAAGTTCTCCTGCAGCACGACACCGATCTGGCGCCGCAGCCAGGCCGGATCGACCTGCGCCAGGTCCACGCCGTCGATCAGTATCCGGCCGGCTTCCGGCACGTACAGGCGCTGGATGAGCTTGGCGATCGTGCTCTTGCCGGAGCCGGAGCGGCCGACGACGCCGATCACCTTCCCGGTCGGGATTTCGAGCGCGAGCTTGCGCAGCACCTCGGGACCGTCGACGCGGTAGCGGAAGGTGACCTTGTCCAACACCACATGGCCGGTGAGGGTGGGAAGCGTGGTGCGGTTGGGATTATAGGAAGGCTCGGGCGGGGCGTTCAGCAGGTCGCCCAGACGGCTGACCGAAATGCCCGCCTGCTGGAACTCCTGCCACAGCTGCACCACCCGCAGCAGCGGGCCACTGACCCGGCCCGCGAGCATGTTGAAGGCGATCAACTGGCCGATGGAAAGCGCTCCATCCATGACCAGGTTGGCGCCGATCCAGAGAATGGCGACCGTGGTGGCTTTATTGATGAAAGAGGCGGTCTGGCCCGCGATGTTACCGAGGCTCGTGGCGCGGAAACTCGCGCGCACATAGCCCGCGAGTTGCTCTTCCCAGCGCCGCTGCATGGCGGGCTCGACCGCCATGGCCTTGAGGGTCTCGATGCCGTTGATGGACTCGACCAGGAAGGCCTGGTTATCGGCCCCGCGGTTGAACTTCTCGTTCAGGCGGGCGCGGAAGACGGGGGTGACGGCGACCGAGAGCAATATATATAAAGGTATGGTCGCCAGAACCACGAAGGTCAGCAAGGGACTATAGAAGAACATCACCGCCAGAAACACGACGGTAAAGAACAGGTCGATGACGACCGTGACGGTGGAGCTGGTCAGGAATTGGCGGATGGTCTCGAGCTCGCGCACCCGGGCCACGGTATCGCCCACCCGCCGGGCCTCGAAGTAGGCTAGCGGCAACCGCAGCAGGTGTTTGAAGAGCTGGGCTCCGAGACCCACGTCAATGCGGCTGGAGGTATGGGAGAACACATACATGCGCAGGCCGGTGAGAATCGCTTCGAACAGCACCAGCGCGAACATGCCGATACCGAGCACCGTGAGGGTGGTGAGGGCCTTGTGCACCAGCACCTTGTCGATGACCACCTGGAAGAAGAGCGGTGTCAGCAGCGCAAAGAGCTGGATGAAGAACGAGGCCAGCAGCACCTCGCCCAGCAGCTTGCGGTACTTGACTATGGCCGGGATGAACCAGGTGAAGTCGAACTTGCGGTCTTCGGGGCGGAGATGCGCGCGCTTGGTAAAGAGAATGAGGCGACCGCTCCAGGCCTGTTCAAAAACCTCGCGCGGGAGCAGCAGCGGGCGCGCTTCGAAGGGGTCCTGGATTAAAACTTTTTCCGCATCGGCGCGCGCCAGCACCACATAACGACCGTCCTTCTGCGCCGCGATCGCGGGCAGCGCGATGACGGAAAGGCGCAACCAGTCGCTGTCGACCGCGGTCGCCTTAAAGCCCAGGTGCTTGGCGGCGCGCAGCAGCTCGGTCTCGTCGAAGGGTTTGCCGGATTGGCCGAACTCGTGCTGGAGGGATTCGGCCGCGGCCGGGACGCCGAAAAAACGCGCGAGCAATACCAGACACGACAACGCCGTATCGGCCTTCTGCCCCGGGGTTGCAGGGTGCGGGGAAATAACTGCTTCCTCCTGAATTCTAGTTATTATTGCGGTTTGGACGATCTGCCGCTTTCTTCCTGAACAGCTTACCGCTCACTATACCAATGCCTGCCGAAAGAAAGAGGTATTTTTCCATTCAACCTTCCCACAGATCTAACGGTGATCTGTGGAAAACAAGCGGGGATAGGGCTCGGGGCAGAAACTTTTGTTTTACGCTTACAAGTGCCGAGCAGGGGTAGGGCTCGGCGTACAGCATTTTTTCTTTGAAAAATTATGCGCCTTGGACTGAAAAAAATCTACAAGGATTGATAAATGGTTTTGAGGTTGGCTGAATCAGGATGAATGGACGCCGGACCACCGGCTGGCAATGCATTCGTTCCATTTCTTCGGTACGGCAAGCCTATCGTTCCAGCGTGAAAATTTAACAGCCGTACAGCCGGAACGGGGAAACAGACCGGATACTCCGGTGGAGTGGATGCTAGCGAAGAAAGGGTGAAACGGCGTCGTTGACGCCTTCCACGATACGACGGCCGTTGATACGAACCAACTCCAGTGCAACACGATTATGCACATGCACCGCATAAATATCGCCGACATACACCATGGCCGCCGTCTCCCGCAAAACATCTTCAGCGGCCATGGTGGATTTCCTCGCGGAAACCATGGTTCTCAATGAACCGATTATGTCAGCAATCTTCATATGCCTCCCCACATCTTCTTATAGCGGCAGTACGGGCCGTTCCATTGTATGTAAGCAATCGGCATACCATGAAACCCTGGCAATGCCATAAAAAAACCTAACGCCTTGATTCGCAGATTCTTTGGTAACATAAACCATCAAATTGGCTGTTGTTTAACGGCCACAATATTGCGCAAGTGTAAAGATTCACTTACATGTTTCTTTGATCCTGCCACGTCGTATTTGAGCTGTGTCATTTGATTTTTTCCGAGAATCAGTATGCTTGGGGCGAACATTCAAGGGGTTAGAATGAACAGATCCATTGAGCGCAGGCCGCCAAACTGATCAACAGGGTGTCAGAAAATCCGACAAACCGTCTTTTCTATCTGAGAATTGAGGTACTTAATGAACAACACCTGGATTCTGGTTGCCCATCGTGGTGGCGCCCGAGTTTTCGAAAACAAAGGGCCCGGCAAAGGCATGAACCTGCTTCAGGATATTCCTCACCCGGAAGGTCGGCTGAAAAACAAGGAGATCGGTGCCGACAAACCCGGCCGCAGCTTCGATAGCCTAGGCGTAGGCCGCCACGCCTTGGGCAAGGAACAGGATCCGGCCTCACATGTTGCCGAACAGTTCGCCAAGCATCTTGTCTCCCTGCTCGATGACGGCCGCCACCAGCAACGCTATACCAAGCTTGTTCTGGTCGCGGAGGCACGCTTCCTGGGAAATCTGCGCGCATCCCTTAATCCGCAGACAGCGACGCTTGTGACGGCAACACTCGATAAAGATCTGGGCAGCGTCGAACCGAGGGATTTACCCAAGCATCTGATCGACGTCGTCCGACTCTGACATCTTTTGAGACTCAGGCCAGAAATTCGCGCAGGCGTTTGGCTCCTTCACGCAGGTTCTCAATAGTGTTGGCATAGGAAAAACGTACATGCCTTTCCGGCTGATGCACGCCGAAGTCCAGCCCGGGAGTAATGGCCACGCCGGTGCGCTCTAGCAAGTCCAGGGCAAAGGCTTGGCTGTCTGCGGCAAACCGGGAACAGTCAGCATATAAATAGAATGCCCCCTCCGGCACCACCGGAATCACGAACCCCAGCTCTCGCAGAGTCGGCAACAGAAAATCGCGCCGTTCGTGAAAAATAGTATGCCGGCACTGTAACTCACGCTGGACCTCCGGCGTAAATGCCGCCAAGGCAGCATATTGCGCTGGGGTATTGGAGGCCAGAAAAATGTTCTGCGCGAGCTTGTCGATGGCCGGGACAAACACCAGCGGCGCCACGAGCCAGCCCAGACGCCAACCGGTCATACCATAATATTTTGAAAAACTGTTGACCACGAATACATCCGGCGAGTGCGTCAGCGCCGAATTCGCCACGGCGCCATAAACAAGCCCGTGGTAAATCTCATCAACGATCAGCACCCCACCGAGTTCCGCCACGGCACGCACGATTCTCGCCATTTCCCCGTTGGGAACCAACGTGCCGGTAGGATTAGAAGGCGAAGCCAGCAGCACGGCCACGGTGTGTTTTGTCCAGTGCCGCCGTATGAGATCGGCATTCAGCTGATAACCCGTGGTGGCATCCACCGGTATCGCCACAGGTTCGCCTTCAAATAAACGCACGAAATGGCGGTTGCAGGGATAACCGGGATCGGCCATCAGCACCTGATCACCGGGATTGATCAGTGTCGCGAAAATCAGTTGCAATGCGCCCGAAGCCCCGGGCGTCACCACCACGCGGGACGCATCGACTCTGGCGGCAGGCACATAGGACTGGGCAATAGCCGTACGCAGTTCGGGCAACCCGAGGGCGGGCGTGTAATGCGTGTGACCGGCCTTCAGTGCCGCGATGCCTGCCTGCACAATGCCCTCGGCTGTTGGAAAATCCGGCTCACCAATTTCCATGTGGATCACCGACCGGCCCCGCGCTTCCATGGCGCGTGCGCGGGCAAGGATGTCCATGACGTAAAACGGTTGAATATGTGAAAGGCGCGAGGCAATCGGCTTCATGGGGCAGCGTCCAGATGTGTCAACATATCGAGATCAAGATACGAAGCCCCATAGACCTGCGCTCCTGCCAACACCTGAAATGGTTTTCCCGGCTCACCCAGATGATCCAGAACGACGGCGGCGCCATGGAAATGGTGGTTCCTGGTATAGTCGTTAACGGTCACGACCGTTCTAAGGCCCGCGGATAGCGCGGCGCGCAAACCATTCTCCGAATCCTCGAACGCCATACACTGGTTCGCCGGAAGCCCTAACCTCTCGATCACGTAATAGTAGATATCCGGCGCCGGCTTCTTCGCGGCCACTACATCACCGGCGCCAATTATTTCAAACCACGACTCCGCCTGTGGCGATATGGCGTAACGCAGCAACGCACTGACATTGGCGGGTGTCGTGGTCGTGGCAATCGCCAGGCGTACGCCACGCGCGCGCGCTTCCTCAAGCAGGCGCCGCACGCCGGGGCGCAACGGGATTCCACCCTCTCCCAGCAACGCGGTGTAATGTGCAGTTTTGGCGGCGTGCAAACGCGTCACCAGGGCATCGAAATCGGCTGACTTTCGAGAATCCGTGCGGTAATGGTCAACGTAATAACGGATGCGCTCCTTGCCACCCGTCACGGCCAGCAGTTCGCCGTACAAACCGATATCCCAACACCAATCAAGCCCCGCCTCGGCAAACGCCGCATTGAAGGCGACGCGGTGCCCGTCGCGCTCCGTATCGGACAGCGTCCCGTCCACATCGAAAATCAATGCCTCAATCATCTCAATTCCCGGCAATAAGCCCTGAAAATCCGTCCCCAGACGGTCATGGGCAAAAACGCCCAAATACCCAAGTTGCTACCCTCTGGGCTTTCTGGTATAGATTCGCGCTTAATTTTTTGCCCCCACCCTCTTCTGGGGTCACATTATTGCAGGAGTTGAAGCGTGCCAGCCAGAAAAAAGAAGGAACAGGAAACACCCGCATCTCCGGTTCAGGGGATCAAGCCCTACGCCGCCAAGAAGGGCGAGAAGTTCATGAACAAAAAGCAGCAGGAACATTTCCGCGCCGTGCTACTCGCCTGGAAACGGGAACTGGAAGACGAAATCGCGCGCACCGTGCAGCAAATGCGCGATGTCCCCGAGAATCCGCCCGATCCCAACGACCGTGCCAGCCAGGAGACAGACATGTCTCTGGAGCTGCGCTCGCGTGACCGTGAGCGCAAGCTGATCAAGAAAATCGACGAAGCCATCGAGCGCATCGACACCGGCGACTACGGCTTCTGTGAAGTCTGCGGCGTAGAGATTGGTGTGGAACGTCTGGAAGCCCGACCCACGGCGGAACTCTGCATCGACTGCAAAACACTCGACGAAATTCGCGAAAAACAGATGGGCTAAGACCCGATTCCTCGAAATTCCGACCGTCACGCACCTAACGCATCCCGAGCCGAGACCCACTTTTGTCCACGCTCCTGATCCGCAACGCCCGCATCGCGCGCCCCGATGGATCGATTCTCGAGGGAGATCTGTTGTGTGATGCCGGACAGATCCAGCGGCTCGACAGGCACATCGGCGTCAAGGCGGATGACACCATTGATGCCCGGGGGAGGCTACTGCTTCCCGGTGTCATCGACCCACAAGTCCATTTCCGCGAACCCGGCAAGGAATACAAGGAAGACCTCGCCTCCGGTTCGCGCGCAGCGGTCAAAGGCGGCGTAACGAGCTTTCTCGAAATGCCGAACACCGACCCGCCCACTACCAGTCAGGCGGCACTCGACGCCAAACTCAGGCTCGCGGCAGAAAAAAGTGTTGCCAACTATGGTTTTTTCATCGGTGCCACCCCGGACAACCTGGATGAAATCAACAACGCGCATCCAGCCTGCGGCATTAAGATATTCATGGGTGCCAGCACCGGCAACCTGCTGGTGGACAAGGCGGATGACCTGGAACGCATCTTCGCCAACGGCAGCCGTCTGATTGCGGTACACGCCGAGAACAATGCGCGCATCCACGCGCGGCGTGCGCAATTTACGGGACGCACCGACATCGCCGTTCATTCAGTAATCCGCGACAACCAGAGCGCACTGGAAGCCACGGAACTCGCCCTTGCCCTTTCTAAAAAATACCGCCGCCGCCTGCATATTCTGCATCTCTCTACCCGTGAAGAGGTTGAACTGCTGCGCCGTGACAAGCCGGCATGGGTAACCGCCGAGGTGATACCCAACCATCTGCTCCTGAATGTGGACGACTACGCGCAGCTTGGCTCGCGCGTACAGATGAATCCGCCTATCCGCACACCTCGGGACAATGCCGTGCTCTGGGAGGGTCTGCACGATGGCGTCATTGACTTCATCGCCACCGATCACGCACCGCATACGCTGGAGGAAAAACACCAACCCTACCCCGACTCTCCCGCGGGCATGCCGGGGGTCGAAACCTCGCTGCCGTTGATGCTCACCGAAATGAAGGCCGGCCGCTGTACCTTGGCCGAAATTCAGAAATGGATGTGCTACGGTCCGGCGCAGGCCTATGGCATCCCGAACAAGGGAAAAATCCTGGAAGGCTGGGATGCCGATCTCACGATCGTCGATATCGATACGATAAAGCCCGTGCGCGATGAAGACATGTTCACGAAGGTTCACTGGTCCCCATTCCACGGCAGAAAGCTCACTGGCTGGCCAGCCTGCACCATTGTGAATGGGCGCGTCGTATATGATCAGGGGAAGATTCGCGAAGGCGTACGCGGGAAAGCGCTTCAATTCACCCATTAACAAAAAAGGCGTCACATGGAACTACCCATACTCATCAAAGCGTTTATCCTCGGTATCGTGGAAGGGCTGACCGAATTTCTTCCAGTGTCTTCGACCGGTCACCTGATCATCGTCGGTGACCTTCTCAACTTCAACGACGAACATGGAAAGATTTTCGAAATCGTCATTCAGCTCGGCGCCATCCTCGGTGTGTTATGGGACTACCGGACCCGCGTGGGCCGTCTGCTCACCGGCCTGAATCAGAAACACGAACAGATGTTTGCCCTGAATCTGTTTATCGCCTTCCTGCCCGCGGCGATCGTGGGCCTGCTGTTTCATACATACATTACAACCCACCTCTTCAATCCGATCACCGTTGCCTGGGCCCTGGTCGTCGGCGGTATTCTGATCCTCATCATCGAACGGCTTCCCATACACATCCGTTTTCAGAGCGTGGAAGACATCGGCCCCAAGGAAGCCATCAAGATCGGCATTGCCCAGACATTCTCGCTCTTCCCCGGAACCTCACGCGCCGGCGCCACCATCATGGGCGGATTACTCGCCGGCCTGTCGCGCACCGCCGCCACCGAGTTCTCATTCCTGCTGGCCATGCCGGTAATGTTTGCCGCTTTCTTTTACGAGCTGCTGAAGAATCTCCACCTGTTGCATGCTGATGATGTTCCCATCTTCGCCGTTGGCTTTGTCATGGCATTCATCTCCGCTCTCCTTGTGGTCAAGGCATTTCTGCGTTTCGTCTCACGCCACAACTTCACGTCATTCGCCATCTACCGGATCGTACTCGGGATACTGATACTGGCATATTTACGATAACCAACCATGGTTGAAAAAATCATCTCCCTGCTGGCGGGCTTTATCATCGCCACGATCTCAGGCCTGGGTTACGGAGGTGTGGTGCTGCTGATGGCGATCGAAAGCGCCTGCATTCCATTACCCTCGGAGATCATCATGCCGTTTTCTGGCTACCTTGTGTTCACGGGAGGGATGAACCTCTGGCTCGTGGGACTCGCCGGTGCCGTCGGATGTGTGCTCGGCTCACTGGTGGCCTATTACGCCGGCGCCTACGGTGGACGGCCATTCATCGTAAAATATGGTAAATTCATCCTGATCTCGCACCACGACCTCGACCTCGCTGATCGCTGGTTCCAGCGTCACGGCGACATAACAATTTTTGCCGGACGTCTGCTGCCTGTCATCCGCACCTTTATCGCTTTCCCAGCCGGGGTAGCGCGCATGAATTTGTGGCGCTTCAGCCTCTACACCTTCGCCGGTTCCTTCCTCTGGAGTATCGCGCTCGCCTGGGCCGGCATGAAGCTCGGCGAAAACTGGAACACGCTCGGTGTCTATTTCCATCGCTTCGATGCCGCTATCGGCGTCATGCTGCTGATCGCGATTATCTGGTATGTCCGCCGGCATCTGCAGCACATGAAGCGCTGAGAGCGCCAGTAAACCGTGTTTTGCACGGTAAAAGAAGCTTCGATCTGGCTTTGAATGTCGGGCCCCACTGCGCTATGTTTACCTTACATGGCACAACATGCATACAGGCGTCCGCGAGCCCGCGCGGCCTGATCCAATCGATATGGAACAGAAGACAGAAGCTGTCGTAGCGGCTGCCGACAAGGTACGCGTACTCGTCGCGGACGATTCGCGCGTCATCCGCAAGGCGATCAACAAGATCCTGAGCAATGAATTCGACTTGGTTGAGGCCGGTGACGGCGAAGCAGCCTGGAAGCAACTGTTGCAGGATGAATCCGTCCAGGTACTCATTTCCGACATCGAAATGCCGGAGCTCGACGGCTACTCCCTCATCTGCCGTGTGCGCGCTTCCGATCCCGAGCGTATCCGCAACGTCCCGATCATCGTCATCACTGGCGCTGATGACGACCTCACGCGCGAACGCGCCTTTGCCTGCGGCGCCACGGATTTCATCATCAAACCCATCGACGGCGTGCAGCTGCTCGCGCGCACGCGCGCGCATGCCAAGCTCGACCAGACCACGCGCAAGCTGGATGAAACGGAAACCGCGCTGGAAGAACAGTCGTCCGTCGATCCGCTGACACAGCTCAACAGCCGGCGCTTCTTCCTGCAACGCGGTGTACAGGATCTGGCCCATGCCAAACGCCACACCAGCGAGCTGTCCGTCGTCCGCGCTGACATCGACAACTTCAAGGCGGTCTACAAAAAATATGGCGATCAGGTCTGCGATCATATCCTGGTCTGGTTCGCAAAAATCCTGCTCGCCACCAGCCGCACCGAAGACATCGTGGCGCGCGTAGGCGGTGGTGAATTCGCCATCCTCACACCCTTCTCCGACCGCATGGCCGCGGCCGTACTGTGCGAACGCCTGCGCACGGCCGTGGAATCCACGCCATTCAAGAACGGCGAGGAATCGATCCCGCTCACGGTGAGTCTCGGCCTCGCCACCCTTGGACGCGACCCCGGCGACACCATCGAGGCGCTGCTCACGCTCGCCGATCAACGACTTGTGCTGGCCAAGGCTGCCGGCGGCAACCGGCTTGGCGTCAGCTACCAGGAAGAGACACCCCAGCCTGAAGAAACGATTATTGAACAGCCGGACATGGAAACCGCGCTCAAGATGGTGGAGAACAGCGAGGCCGGAAAACTCGTGCCTTTTCTGCCGGATCTTGTCACACGGGTCATCCCCCTGCTTGAGTTCAGCAATAAAAAACTCGATCTCGGCCTGGGATTTGCCATAGAATCCCTGAAAGACAAACTGTCGAAACTGAAATAATTCCCATGAGCACTGTTTTCCAACCGGACACATCAGCACCGCCTGAATTCCACACCGCCTTCCGTGGCCTGTTCAAAAGTATCCTGCGGTGGCACCAGCTCGATGCATTCTGGGACGTTGTCCGCCGCCAGGCAGATGCCGGCTGGTATATCTACGCGCTCGGCACGCCGATTCCCACACAAACGGCGACGGCCGATGACGTGAAAAAATTCATTGTCGAAGTCGATGCACTGCTGCATCGCGATCACCATGAAGACTACTGCGGCATCGTGTATGTCGACAGCACCGAAGAACCCACCTTGGTCAAAATTTTTGACCCGAACAACCTGGGCGTCTCCTGTGGCTACAGCGACAGCCCGCCGCTGCCCGGTTGGGTACTGACCCGAATTCCACCGCAACCACTCGAGCTTAAACGCCCACTGCCTGCCGGCCGTCAGCGCTGGTGGCAGGCACTCTGGGGCTGATCCGTCACACAACACCCCTCGCTCCGCTGTTCTCTATGGACGACTGTTTCAAGCCGGCGTGGTGGTGCCGTGGGCCACACGCTCAGACACTTTGGCCCTCTCTCATCCGACGCACACCGCGCGTAAAACTCCGGCGTGAACGTCTCGAACTTCCGGATGGGGATTTCCTCGATCTCGACTGGACGCCAAACACCACCGGGCCCATCGTCGCTGTCCTGCATGGCCTCGAAGGATCCTCTGGATCTCCCTACGTGCGCGGAATCCTGCGCGCGGTCGAGCACCAAGGTTGGCGTGGCGTCATTATGCATTTTCGCGGATGCAGTGGCGAACCCAATCGTCGCCCGCGCAGCTATCACTCAGGCGAAACCGGCGATTTCGCACATTTCATAGACGTCCTGCGCCAGCGCGAACCACTCACTCCGCTGGCGGCCGTCGGCTACTCGCTGGGCGGAAACGTCCTGCTCAAATGGATGGGCGAAATGAGGGAACGGGCCAACCTTACCGCCGCCGTCGCCGTGTCCGTGCCATTTGTGCTGAGTGAGGCGGCCAGCCGTATGGAGCAAGGCTTCTCTCAGATCTATCAATGGTGGCTTCTGCGCCGGCTACACCGCTCCATAGAGGAGAAACGTCGGCGCCTTTCGCTGCCACTCACCCTCAGCGATCTTTCGGCGTTAAGTACCTTCCACGACTTCGACGAGCATGTGACCGCGCGGTTGCACGGTTTCGACGGCGCCGATCATTACTATCGCGTCTCCAGCTCGCGCCAATATCTGAAGGACATTACCGTCAGTACGCTGCTACTGCATGCGCAGGATGACCCGTTCATGTTCGCGTCTACTGTTCCGCATAGGGATGAATTGTCGGACTCCACCATGCTCGAACTCAGTGCGCATGGCGGCCACGTAGGCTTCGTCTCCGGCCGCTGGCCCTGGTCCGCACGTTACTGGCTGGAAGAACGCATTCCCCGCTATCTGGAAAAATTCCTGACCCGACCCTGAGGCCCTCCCCGAAAGCGCTCAAGAAGAATGCCCGGCACCGGGCTTAAAGTAATCCCGGCGCAAATGCGTGTACCACACAAAACCCCACCAGCAGGCAATGAACGTGGCAGAAACCAACAGCACCATCTGCAACATCGACTCCTTGTTCACGACCTGAAGCAATTCTGGACTCCCGGCAATCTCTTGCATCAGGCGTTCAACGATCACGTCGCGGCTGAGAAACATCGTTTGCAGCTCGTCGAGCGTGTAAACCGCCGTGGCAGCAAACACCGCTGGATAGGCCCAGCGCTTGGCGCTCCAAAAACCAATCCCCAAACCAATATAGAGCGCGGCATAAACCAGATGGTAAGCCATGGCCACCCGTCCGCCGTGAATCGCACCAAACAGGGGCACCTCGGTCCCGAGGGAAATAAATTCGAATAACGCGGACAGTGCAAATAATACTGCCGCCGTACGGAAGGTGAATGTGCCTTTTTTCTTCGTATTCAACAGGGACTTCCTCCTGAATGGTGGCGGTGGCCAGCGTCGCCAGACGCTTGCCACAGTAGACTATACTTTACAATAACCTAAACCCAAACGCCGTGGCATCCGGACACGGCGTCTTTCCGGATCTTTCACGGCGCATGGAAATTATGACCCCAGGACAGTCGTTATCCGCCATCACTCTGACGGCGCCTCCGCTTGTCGCCAAGGCATGGCAAACCGGGCAACTTCTCCAGGCCATTGTCCTCGAGCCCTCCAGCAACAAGAGTGGCACCACCACGTTGCAAATTCAGGATATCCTGGTCAAGGCGCAAACCACGCTGCCCCTCCTAGAGGGGCAGCGCATTCAACTGCAAGTCGTACAGGCCGGCGCCCAGCCGGTATTAAAGCTGATGACCCCCATCACGGAGATGGACGTATTGGCACAGGCGCTGCGCGTGGCGCTGCCCAAGTCCGGTTCACTCGCGCCACTCATGACTGGGCTTGCGTCACTGCTGCAAACCGCCCCGGCACAGTCCGCCGACGTGCCACCGCGCATCGCGGATCTCGCACGCCAGATTCTGGCGCAGTTGCCCACGACCGAACAGGCCACGACCGCTGACGGACTTAAGCAGGCGCTGCGTGACTCCGGTGTTTTCTTCGAAAACAAACTGGTGCCACAAAATCTGTCCGCCGGGCAGGCTATCCTCACCGACCTCAAGGGCCTGTTGCTGCGGCTGGTGAACGAGTTGCGTGGTGAATTACCCGCGCCTAACCAATTCTCCAATACCAGAAATCCAGTGCTCGATAATCAGTCGGTGAAACCGAATCCACCCTATGCGCAATCCCAGGTCATTACCGATCCCAAGGAGATGTTACAACGTCTGGTAGATGGACAGGGTACCGCCAGCCCCAGCGTAAGCCAGCCGACGGCAGCGACGCCGACGATGGTTGCATTGCAGAATCTCGCAGAAAAGACCGATGTCGCGCTCGCACGCATCCAGACGAACCAAATCCAGACTCTGATGGCCGAGAACACGGCCAAACCCATGTGGGCCATGGATATCCCCCTGCGCCAAAGTGGCCAGACCGATGTGTTTTCACTCAAGATACAGCGCGATGAAAAGGAACGCGGTGATAAAACCGAATTGCATCGCTGGTCGGTGTGGCTCGATTTCGATCTGGAAGCACTCGGTCCTACGCGCGCTGTGGTGGGCGTTTATGACAGGCAGGTTTCGGTGGGCTTGTGGGCCGAGCGTGGCGATACCGTCACGCTCTTCAACAGCTTTCTGGATACGCTGCACAACGATCTGACGAGCGCCGGTCTGTCGGTGGGCCGCCTGCACTGCCAGAAAGGAGCCCCTCCCGCCGCGCCCACCCCCGCTGCCCCGCGCTCCATTCTGGACGAAAAAGCATGAGCACGGAAGACAAAAAGCCGCCCACCGCCAGCGCCGTTGCACTCAACTACGACGGCAAGGGCGCTCCACGCGTTACCGCCAAGGGCAAAGGATACATCGCCGAGGAAATTCTGGCGGTCGCCAAGGAGCATAATATCCCGCTGCATGAAGACCCGAACCTAGTCAAGTTGCTCTCGCAACTCGACTTGGGTGATGAAATCCCGCGTGAGCTTTACCTCGCCGTTGCGAAGGTCATTGCCTTCGCGTATATGATAAAGGGAACGACTTCAACAAAACGGACTTAATCAGATGCCAGTCAGACCCTGGTGTCAGTTCAAGTTTGCTCTACGAAATGGCCGCATCACGCCAAAATGAACAGCGCTTTGCCAAGCAGCAGTGGTTGCACAATGGTTTCTTTTTACAAACATCCTTGCCATGGACAACGATGAGCGCGTGGTATTCGTTGAATAGCTGAACATCGGCATCCAGCGCCTTCTCGAAAAGCTGCCGCAAGGTTTCGTAATCCTCCTTCCCTGCGATCAATCCCAACCGCTGGAAGATGCGCCGGGTGTAGGCATCAATCACGAATACCGGACGGTGGAAGGCATAAAGCAGGATGTCATCCGCCGTCTCGGGGCCAATACCGTGCACAGCCAGTAGTGCATGCCGCAGTTCAGGCGTAGAAACCTTGGCAAGGCGGCGCACCCCGCCCTGCTCCATCAGCCACATACACATCGCCTTTACGCGCCTAGCCTTGATATTGAAATAGCCCGAGGGCTTGAGCCAACCCGCGAGTCTCTTCGGATGCGCCTTAACAAGCGCCTGCGGCGTGAGTGCCTTGGATTTTTTCAGGTTGGTAATCGCCTTTTCGACATTGGTCCAGGCAGTATTTTGTGTCAGGACAGCGCCCACCATGACCTCGAAGGCGGAATCGCCCGGCCACCAGCGTTGATGGCCGTTGGCAGCGAAGAGGATTTTATAAACTTCAGGTATAACGACGTGCGCGTTGGGACGCGCCCGCACAGCGGATTTATTCTTTCGGCGGCCAGCCGTGGGGTTCTTTCTGACAGTTGCGGCACCACGCATACAGCGCATCGTACATCACCATACCGTGTTTGAGCATCTCGTGGTCATCCGGAAAGTTGTGCGAGAGCCCGAGGGAAATGGCCATGAGCCCCGGTGCCTGCGGCGCGAGGTCGAGTCGGGAGGTGTCCGCGCCACGCACGATGGTAGCCAACTGCTGCAACGCCGGATCCGTAAGATTATATTTCCTGAGGAAAGTGTCGAAGCTGCACAGCTCGCCGACATGGGTCAACTCCACGCCGGGAATGTCGTACGGCGTGGCCCCGGTCTCGGCGGCCAGCTTGAGCACGTCTCCCGTCGGTACGAACAGAAATTCCGGCTGTTTGTCGATGAAACGCGCGATCAGCCAGGGACAGGCGATGCGGTCGATCTTCGGACGCTCACGGGTAATCCATTTCATAGGGGCTCCTGAAAGTTACTTGCTCTTCGCCACGGTTTGTCCACCGGCATTTTTCCAGGCCTCGATGCCGCCTTCGATAAAACGCGCCTTGATGCCCTTTGCCTGCAGCTGGTCCACCACTGCGTTGCTGACGCTGCCGCCACGAACGCAATAAATCACGATCTCCCGGTCGAGCGGCAATGCCGTGCTCCACTGAGCCAGCTTTTCCGGGTCGAGCAAGGCCGCGCCGGGAATCTTCTGGCCATCTACCTCGTAATCGTTCCGGCGGCGCACATCGAGCAGCAGAATATTCTTGCGGTCCACCAGAAGCTGCTTGAGATCGCTGGATAGAATGGCGCAATTCATTGATGACACTCCTCGTATAAGCGGGAAACGTTCGCCCAATGGATGTTTTGCATAAAGGCATCCACATAGATGGCGGCCTTCGCACCGTAATCCATGTGGTACGAATGCTCGTACATATCCAGCGCAAGAATAGGCGTGGCGCCGGCGAGATGGCACGTATGGTCCGCCGCCCACTGGTTGACGAGTTTTCGGTTGCGCGATGAATAAACTAATAATACCCAGCCAGAACCACCGCCTTGGGCCTTGCCCATGGCGCTGAATTCGGCCTGCCAATGCTCGAACCCGCCGAAGTCACGTTCGATGGCCTGACGCACCATGGTTTCGGGTGCATGCCCGACACCGAGACTGTCAAAATAGAGTTCGTGCAGGATCATGGAATTGGTCGCGATTAGTTCTTCGCGCTTGAGACCATTGATTACAAACACCGGTGCATTTGACACATCCAGCGACTGCCATTGGGCCTGAATCGCATTCAGGCGTTTGACCGCGCCTGCGTAATTGTTGTCGTAATGGCTCCTGATAAGTTTCTCTGACAATCCTTTCAGCAGGGCCGGGTCACAGGACAGGGGCTTTGTTGCGTATGCCATGACTCTTTCCTTTGCCGCTATAACAGCGGCTTTAGCAGCGTGTAGCCGAGTCCGGCCAGGCCACATGCGCCGATAACCGGAATAATGCCGACCTTGTAACGGAACAGCGCGACGCAGGCGCCAACACCGATCAGTGCCGTGAACCACTCAAAACCCGCGAACAACGTTTGCACACTGAGCGGTTGCACAAACCCCTGCGGCCAGAGCACGTGATAGGCAAAGAACACCGCCAGATTCAACACCACGCCAACCACCGCGGCCGTGATGCCCGTCAGCGGCGCCGTGAACTTGAGATCATGGCGTGTGGCTTCCACCGCAGGCCCGCCAAGCAGAATAAACAGAAACGATGGCAGAAAGGTAAAGATCGTGGCAACCACTGCACCAGCGATACCGGCCAGCGCCAGCATGTCCGGCCCGAAAACCTCTTTGGTCCAGCCACCGATGAAGCCGACAAAGGCCACGACCATGATAAGTGGTCCGGGCGTGGTCTCCCCGAGCGCCAGGCCATCGATCATTTGCGGGCCGGTCAGCCACTGGTAATGTTCCACCCCGCCCTGATAGACATAGGGCAACACCGCATAGGCGCCACCGAAGGTCAGGAGCGCGGCCTTGGTGAAGAACCAGCCCATCTGCGTGAGCGTGCCCTGCCAGCCGTACTGCGTGGTCATCAGGCCCATGATACCGCCCCAAATGGCCAGGCTAATCACGGCAAAGGTGAACACGCGCGTCCACTTGAAGCGCGCATGCTCAGGCGTCGGCGTGTGGTCGTCAATGAGAGCGGGACCATAACTCTTCTTCCCATCGCCATGATGCCCACCGGTTTTAAACTTATCCGGTGCGATGCGCCCACCGATTGAACCGAGGATGCCGGCGCCAAGAACGATATAAGGAAAAGGTAGGTTAAACGCAAAGATCGCGACAAACGCAGCGGCGGCCAAGGCCCACAACACCGCGTTCTTGAGTGCGCGCGAGCCGATGCGGTAGGCCGCGAACACCACAATTGCCGTCACCGCCGGTTTGATGCCATACAGAATACCGGCAACGGCCGGCACATCGCCGAAGGCGAGATAAATCCAGGTCAGCGCGGATAGGATAAACAGTGACGGCAACACAAAGAGCGTTCCAGCCATGATGCCACCCCAGGTGCCATGCATCAGCCAGCCGATGTAGGTCGCGAGCTGTTGCGCCTCCGGCCCCGGCAGCACCATGCAATAATTAAGTGCGTGCAGAAAACGATGTTCCGATATCCAGCGTCGCCGCTCGACCAGTTCCTGATGCATCATGCTGATCTGGCCCGCGGGCCCGCCGAAGCTGATGAAACCCAGCTTGAGCCAATACCGAAATGCCTCGCCTAAGGAAACTGGCGCCGGGGTTTTGGTCATATCGTCTTTTGAAACAGATCCCATGGTTCTTCTCCTCTTATCCTTATTATCCTTATTATCCTTCCGTGCAGGAGGCATACATAAAATCGAACGTCTTGCCTGCCTCGATCAGCAATTCGTCATCGTTGTCGCACTGTTGGCGCGCGCCGTTTAAAATCATCTCCAGGCCCTGTGCTTCGCCCACTGGCAGCCCACCCACATCCAGGTAGTGCACCAGCGCACCAAGCCGCGTGAGCGCGGCATCCTCCTCCAGTCCAAAACTAGCGAGCAACACTTCAAAGGTGACGCGGGCGCCGACATGCGTGAACGTCGCACTGTCAAAATCAAACCCGAGGGCATCGCGCGGGCAGTCTTTCGGATCGACGAGCCAGACAAAATGCGCCTTGGGGTCGATGAAGCGGCGGATCAGCCAGGCCGAGGCCAGGCGATCCACCCACGGACGTGCGCGCGTGGCCCACTGGCGGTTTTGAAAATCTTTATTGTTAAGACGGCGAATTTCTCCATCGGCGGGATGCGGTTCTCCGGGCGAGAGCAGACTATTTGCCGCGACCTCGACCTGTGACAATAACTGCTGTGTCTGCTCCCTGGCCGGCCCCGGAAAATAATCGGTGGCGGCAATCGTTTCGAGTTCGCGACGTATCTTTTTCAGCTGGCGCTTTGCAGCGCTGGCGCGACGCTTTGTCAGACCCGCCTTCAGTTTCTGGATGGTTTGCGACAGCAGTACGTATCCCGGGGTACGGTCAAACAGCCTGCGGAAGCCGTCGAATTGCTGCGCGTCTGTACTTTTGATGATGAGAACATGGGCCTGACCGCCGGAATGGATCACCTCTCCTGCCAGCCCCTGCAGGGATGCCTGGGCAGACCCGTTTTCAGGCAACAAATAGACGCCGTCGCGCAGTACCACGGCCCCAAGCCCCTTCAGGGCACGCCAGACACGCATGCGGGAGGTACCACGGTGACTGGGGAGGCTGATGACCAGGGAAAGCCAATTGGGGAGGGATGAATTAATCATGTAGCGTATTCTACATGAATGTATATATATCTATAAATAATGCACATAAAGATAATTCACAGCGTTAATGCACAGTACGATTCATCGCCCGGTTCGGTTTCCGCACCAGCGTACCGGCTGCCTTGGCGGATGCAAATTATGTCCGACGGACGCCTGCTCGACGCACCCGCTGTGTGATGGCACCTCGCCATGGGCTCTCCGGCCGATGGGGGTGTTGGCGTCCGGGGTTAACTTCAAGGAAAATAAAAAGACCACTGACAAGGATGAATTGATTCAGGATGCCCGAGGGAAAAATAGATCAGCAGATGTTCAAGTGCCTGAGCAACTACGGCGCACTGGCAAAGAAAAATGCCAATCAGGTATACCTGAAAATAGAGAAGGAATCTTTCTAGAACACGTGGTAGCGGTGTATCCGGAACAACGCCTTACAGGCAAGATCCTACAGAACCGCGCGCACAGACACGCCCGTCGATCCAGATAGCACGACTGAGATCCGCTCCCGTCAGCACGGTGTCTTGCAGGTTCGCGCCATGCAAATCAGCATAACTCATGTCCGCGTTTTCCAGCAAGCTGCGCGAAAGATCGGCCTTACGCAACATCGCGCCTTTGATTTGAACACCCCGCAAAACCGCGTTGTGCAGATTCGCCCCATCCAGATTGGCATAGCTCAGGTTTGCACTCGAGAGCACTGCATCCTGTAAATTCGCGCCAGTCAGCACCGCGTTATCGAGATTAGCCTCGGCGAGATTGGCGCCGACTAAGGTTCGGTTCTCAAAGTGGCAATAACTCCAGTTCACCCTGGGTCCTGAGGCGGAAGCACAATCCGGCGCGGTGATTTTCTCCGGCGGTGGCCGGAACCATAGCAACCACCCCCACCCGGCGACCGCTACGGCCACGATGACAAGCAGGGGCAATGCGGAGTATTTCGCAATCGTCGTGTTGAATCGTTGCCGCAGGTTCGCATGCACAACACGATGCTGCAGCATGTCATCGGGCTCGGGACCGCGACGGTCATTGCCACGCCGGTTGCCCGTTGGCTCCGCGGCCCGTGCGTTATCACCGATTTTCCGCCGATGGCGCCGATCGCCGGGAAGGCGCTCGTCCTCATGCAAATAGGTAAGCTTCAAGCGTTCCAGGGCTTCTTGGGAGGTAACATCGCGCATAACCGTGGGAACCAGCTCTGGTAACTCGGAAAGTTTTTTCCACTCCGTCAGGTCCGTGCTGAGTTCGTCCGGATCACGCACTCGTCCGAGCAGGATGTAGCTGGAAATCTGGCCGACCGGGAACGGGCCGGTGATGTTGCCATCGCGCCGGAGGTACCACAGGTAATTGTTGGTAAATTTTTCTGACATGCTGCTGATTAAAACATACTCGGCCCGGGACCGTCAGTGGGAATACCTGATACTACCTTTTACGCGACGGTTTGCGTGGACGGTCTTGCGCCCGGCTACGGGCCTCGCGTGGGCTCAAAGGACGCTTACGTTTATGGGTGGCACCGGTCCGTTGAGGCTCCTTGGCCCGGGCACGTGCCGGTGCCTTCTTCGCAGGAACCGGGGGCGTCAGGCCCACCAGTTGGTAAAGCTCAGCGAGCGGCTCGTCTTCCAGGTCCGCCGACCTTCCCGTCGTAAGATGCTGCGGCAACTGTATCGGTCCGAAGCGTACACGCATCAGTCGGCTGACTTTGGCGCCCACCGCCTCCCACAGACGTCGTACTTCACGATTGCGTCCTTCTTTAAGGACAACATGGTACCAGTGGTTCGCACCCTCACCGCCGGCATCCTTGATCACGTCAAAACGTGCCGGGCCATCCTCGAGCATCACGCCCTCACGCAGCCGTTGCAGCATGGTGTCGTTCACCTTGCCCAGCACACGCACGGCGTATTCGCGTTCGATCGCGTGCGAGGGGTGCGTCAAACGGCTGGCCAACTCGCCATCGGTGGTGAGCAGCAAGAGGCCGGAGGTATTGAAGTCGAGGCGTCCCACGGAGATCCAGCGCGAACCACGCAGGCGCGGCATCTTGTCGAAAACGGTTTTACGGCCTTCGGGATCGGAACGGCTGCAGACCTCGCCCGGCGGCTTGTGGTAGATCAGCGTGCGATGATTCGGACGGAAAGCATGGGAAGGCACCAGACGGCCATCCACACTGATGGATTGATTCGGCAGGACACGCATGCCAAGGGTGGCGGTAGCGCCGTTGACCGTGATGCGACCCTCTTCGATCCAGCCTTCGATCTGGCGCCGCGAACCCAAACCGGCGCTGGCTAAAACCTTCTGCAGCTTTTCCCCGGCCGCTGGCGCCGTGCGCGCACCCGGAGAAGAAACGCGCTTGTCACCCACGCTCGGCCGCTTGGGCCTCAGCCTCGGTCAAGGACACTGGCTCGGGTTCATCCCCGAGGCCCACGCCTTCGGCGGAGGTGGACGGGCTCAGCGGCAAGGTCTCACCCGCTGACTCAAGATCGAGACGCAGGTTGAGTTCCTGGCCGATAACATCGAGATCGCGTAGTGCCGAAAGTGGCGGCAGCTCGTCGAGGCCCTTCAAGTTGAAATGTTCAAGGAATTCACGCGTCGTGCCGTACAGCGCCGGACGACCCGGGACATTGCGCACGCCCACCTGGCGCACCCACTCGCGCCCGAGCAGGGTCTTGATGATATCGGTGCTGACGGCCACGCCGCGAATCTCCTCGATATCGCCGCGCGTCACCGGCTGGCGATAGGCGATGATGGCCAGGGTCTCGAGCAATGCGCGCGAATAACGCACCGGCCGCTCTTCCGCGAGGCGCGCCACCCAGGGCGCGTATTTTTCACGCGTCTGGAAACGCCAGGAACGCTCGATCTGCTTCAGTTCGACGACGTGCTCGGCATATTCCTCTTCCATCATCTTGAGCGCCTCGCGGATTTCCTCGCGCGTGGGCTGGGACTCCTGCGGGAACATGCCCAGCATTTTCTCGATGGTCAGCGACTGGCCTGCCACCAGCAATGCCGCTTCGAGGATGTTCTTCAGTTCTTTAATGTCTGTCGTCGCTTCGCTCATTATGCGGCCGCCTTTAGGTGGATGGGGGCAAAAGGTTCCTGTTGAACCAGAATAATCAACGACTCTTTCAGTAATTCTAGTACAGCCATGAAGGTCACGACCAGACCCATCCGACCTTCGCGCAAATCGAACATGGCCTCGAAGCTCAGGAAGGTCTCACTGTTGATCCGCTCCAGGATCTTGGTCATGCGCTCACGCACCGACAAAGGCTCCAGCTGCACCCGGTGGTGTCGGTAAAGCTCGGCGCGCACCAGCACTTCCTTGAAGGCGTCGAGCATCTCGAACAGGCTGACATTGGGTTCGATGCGCTTGGCGGGCGGCAGGTCGTTTTCGATGACCACCAGATGCAGGTCGCGCCCGACCCGCGGGAACTTGTCCAGCGCCTCGGCGGCCTGGCGATAGCGCTCGTATTCCTGCAACCGGCGCACCAGTTCGGCGCGCGGGTCTGCCTCGTCACCCTCTTCCTCGGTCGGGCGCGGCAACAGCATGCGGGATTTGATTTCGGCCAGCATCGCGGCCATCAGGAGATAATCCGCCGCCAGCTCGAGCTTGACCGCCTGCATCAGCTCGACGTAGACCATGTACTGGCGCGTGACTTCCGCGATTGGAATATCGAGGATATCGACATTCTGTTTGCGGATGAGATAGAGCAGAAGATCGAGCGGCCCCTGAAAGGTCTCGAGAAATACTTCCAGCGCCTCCGGCGGAATATAGAGATCCTCCGGCAACTTGATGAACGCCTCGCCGCGCACGACGGCAATGGTCGCGGCTTCGATCGGTGTTTCAGTGGGTGTCTCGATGGTCATCAGCTATACCCCAAGCCCATGGCGGCGCGCACATCCGCCATGGTTTCTTCCGTTATGCGTTGCGCACGCTTG
The DNA here is from genome assembly GCA_041481225.1 of Sulfurifustaceae bacterium. Classification (GTDB taxonomy): domain Bacteria; phylum Pseudomonadota; class Gammaproteobacteria; order Acidiferrobacterales; family Sulfurifustaceae; genus Sulfuricaulis. The sequence continues at coordinate 32,954 of JBGPBL010000009.1, forward strand.
CAGCCGTCGGCAATGATGTTCTTTACAGTCAGCGGATCGCGGGAAAACTCTGCCGCGCGCTCCTGTATCGGTTTGAGTTCCGCCAATACAGCGTCAATAATCGGTTGCTTGCATTCCAGGCAACCGATCCCAGCAGAACGACAGCCCTCCTGCACCCAGGCCTGTCGCGCCGCATCCGAATACACCAGATGAAAATCCCACACTGGGCACTTTCCCGGATCACCCGGATCGTTGCGATGCACGCGCGCCGGGTCCGTAGGCATGGTGCGCAATTTTTTCTCCACATCGGCCGGCGATTCACGCAGGCTGATCACGTTGTTATAGGACTTGGACATCTTGCGGCCATCGAGCCCAGGCATTTTCGATGCGTGGGTCAACATCGGCTGCGGCTCGGGCAGGATAATTTTACCGCCGCCTTCGAGATAACCAAACAACCGTTCCTTGTCGCCCAGCGTGACGTTCTTCTGGTGCTCAAGCAAGGCCCGCGCCGTTTCCAGCGCGCCGTGGTCGCCCTTTTCCAAAAAGGCCGTGCGCAGTTCGCGGTAGAGTTTGGCGTTTTTCTTGCCCATCTTCTTGATGGCCTGTTCAGCAAGCTCCTCATAACCGGGTTCGCGACCGTACAGATGGTTAAAGCGGCGCGCCACCTCGCGCGTGAGTTCAACGTGCGCCACCTGATCCTCGCCCACCGGAACCAGACCCGCACGGTAGATCAGGATATCAGCGCTTTGGAGCAGGGGGTAGCCCAGGAAACCGTAGGTCGAGAGGTCGCGGTCCCGGAGCTGTTCCTGTTGATCCTTGTAGGTCGGCACCCGCTCAAGCCAGGACAGCGGCGTAATCATGGACAACAGCACGTGCAGCTCGGCATGCTGGGGGATGCGAGACTGGATAAACAGAGTCGCGGTATTCGGGTCCACCCCGGCGGCCAGCCAGTCGATGACCATGTCCCAGACCGACTCCTCGATGACATGGGGGTCTTCGTAATGGGTGGTCAGGGCATGCCAGTCAGCCACGAAAAAGAAACATTCGAACTCAGTCTGGAGTTTCACCCAGTTTTTGAGTACCCCGTGGTAATGCCCCAGGTGCAGCCGCCCCGTGGGACGCATGCCCGACAGGACCCGCTGCGGTTGGCCGGGGAGGATCGTGTTCATGGGTTAGAGCCCCACCAGAAAGAAAACCAGCCGTTCGATCATATGAATCGGCGGACCGATGATCTTGCCAAGAATGCCAGTGGCCATCAGCGCCAGCAAAATAAAAAAACCATACTGTTCAAGACTCGCCAGCCGCCAGGCCCAAGGCCCTGGTAGAAGTCCGACAGCCACCCTTCCCCCATCCAGTGGAGGTAAAGGGAAAAGGTTAAGAACCATCAGTACTATATTGATTTCAATACCAAATTGACCCATATATTGCATGGGAACACTGGCCCAAGAGAAAGAACCTAACATCAAACCGATCTTGGCAATCAGCCCCCAGAAGAGGGCCATCAGGAAATTAGAGCCGGGTCCGGCCGCCGCCACAATGGCCATGTCGCGCTTGGGGTGACGCAGATTTTCCCAGGTTACCGGGACGGGTTTGGCCCAACCAAAAATGAACCCGCCAAGTATCAACAACAAGCCCGGCACTAGAATCGTGCCAAGAGGATCGATGTGCTTGATGGGATTGAGCGTCAGCCGGCCCAACCGTTGGGCCGTGGGGTCGCCAAACTGCTTAGCCATCCATCCATGGGCCACTTCATGAACAGTAATGGCAAACAGCAGGGGCAGAAGCGCTACGGCGAAAAACTGGGGCAGGCTTAGATTAGGCATTGACGGCGAAGTATATCAGGTGCACCGCCCGGGTAAAACGCACACAGAGCATAAAATCTACTTGATTTTACTGAAAATTCAGCCTGCTACAAACTGTGTGCTCTCCCCCTTTCCGACGCGGACGACCGTGGCCCGCCCGTCTTCGAGTTCGAGCACCGTGGTCGGCTCAAGCCCACAGAAACCGCCATCAACCACCAGTTCCACCTCGTGCTCCAAGCGCTCGCGGATTTCCTCGGGATCGCTCATGGGTAGATCCTCGCCCGGTAAAATGAGAGTCGAACTCATGAGCGGTTCGTTCAGTTCCGCCAACAGCGCCAGGGTGATGGTATTTTCCGGTACGCGCAGGCCAATGGTCTTGCGCTTGGGGTGCTGCAAGCGGCGCGGCACCTCACGCGTCGCCGGTAATATAAAAGTGTACGGCCCCGGGGTATTGGCCTTGAGAAATCGGTAGTCGGCATTGCCCACCCGCGCGTATTGCGATACCTCCGACAGGTCACGGCACATGAGCGTGAAGTTATGGCGTTCGTCCACGCGGCGGATCCGGCGGATGCGTTCCATGGCCTCCTTGTCGCCGATGTGACATCCCAATGCATAGCTTGAGTCCGTCGGATAGACGATCACCCCGCCTTGGCGCACGATATCCACGGCGCGCTTGATCAGACGTGCCTGCGGATGGGTCGGATGAATCTGAAAATACTGGGCCATGAATCAGCCCAGATTCGACAGGGGTATGGTTGTCGGCTGCGCTTCCCATTCGCGCCAAACGGGGATGCAGCTTTTGGGAATGGCCGGCAGGCGCCCGAGATCAACCCACGGGTTCTCCGGCCCATGATAATCCGAACCGGCGGAGGCGTGAAAACCATGCTCCAGACAGATATCGGCAAAATGACGATTCATCTCCGGTTGGTGGCTACCGGAAATTACTTCAATGGCGGTACCACCGCATTCACGGAATTCGCCGAGCATCCGTCGCAGTTTTCCGGCACTCAGTTTATAGCGCGCGGGATGGGCCACGACGGCAATGCCGCCGGCGGATCGAATCCAGCCCACGGCCTGATCAAGCGCGGCCCATTTCCCAGGAACGTAGGCGGGTTTGCCGCGCGCGAGAAATTGTTTGAACGCCTGCTGCGGGCTGTGCACGAAACCCTGCTCGAACAGAAAACGGGCAAAATGCGTGCGCGAAACAATGGTGCCATGCACATAACGCATGGCGCCTTCGAATGCCCCGTCGATTCGTTTCTTCTGCAGGCGCCGGCCGATTTCTTGCGCGCGCCACTGGCGGAATTCACGCAAGCCTGACAGCCCCTGTTGCAGGGAGGCATCAGAAACATCAATGTTCAGGCCAACGATATGCAGCGTCTGCCCCTCCCAGGTGACGGAAATTTCCACACCCGCGATCAAGATAAGGCCAACCTTGTCGGCGGCGGCCTGCGCCTCGACGATGCCATCGGTAACATCGTGGTCAGTCAGGGCAAGCACATCGACACCGCCGACATGTGCCCGCGCGACCAGCTCCGACGGAGACAAGGTCCCGTCAGAACGCAGGCTGTGCGTGTGCATATCGTAGCGCCGATTCATAGATTCGTCTTTTCTCAGAAACACGGTTGCCTATATTTCTCCCTGAGAATACAGGGTATCATGAACAAATCAGTCATGCCTGAGGGTCTGTGTGAACTTTTATGACGGCCATTCCACCCACACTTACCGAAGCCGTGCTGCGCTTCAAACACGTGGCGGCGGACATTCAGGAGGCTTTCGAGGCGAAACAGCCCACCGCCGTGGCCGGCCAACTGACGCCGGCGTCCCTGTTTGAAGCCGTAGACCAGTTCCTCACCATCGCCACCCGAATCGACAAGGAAGAAGGCGAAACTGCCCGGATTTACAAGGAGGACGTCACCCAGCTGGGCGATTACGGGATGACACTGATGACGGATCTCTCCGCCTGGGCCGGACAACTCAAGCTGCCCAATACGCGGCACGACCTGGAAATCATCACGCTGGCCGCTACCGATTGGATCATGCGCCATCAGGGACAGATTCGCACGCTCGATCCCATTGTCAACGCGCTCGCCAACTTTGCCAACCGCGTGAAAGATCCGTCGGAACTGGGGCCGCTGGCAACCTTTATGGGGCGCATCGTCCAGGCAAGCTCGAACATCATCAAACAAGATCTGGAGAAAAATAATCCGTCCCGGCCATGGCGCGTGTTGCTCATCAACCGCGGGATTGTGGCCACACGCACGCACAACCCGGCGCTGATGGAACAAGTGTTCGATGAACTGGTCAAATACCTGCCCGAAGACGCCCCCACTTTCTTCGCCGAAGGGATGCAGCAGATGGAAGCATTAAACTACCCCCCTCCGGTGCGGCTGATCATGGGCCGCTATTTTGACCGCTGGACGCGTCCACGGATGCATTGATCGGCTACTTTTCTGCATTCTTGCCGCTTTTCCGGCGTAGTGCCACAATAGCGCCTCGCTGACAGCCTTTCCAATATCGATGAAATTCCTTTACGATCTTTTTCCCCTGCTGCTCTTTTTTGCAGCCTTCAAGTACTACGGTATTTATACCGCCACCGCCGTGGCGATCGTCGCCTCATTTGTACAGGTCGGGCTCTTCTGGTTGAAGCATCGCCGCTTTGAAACCATGCAAGTCGTAACGCTCGTGGTGATTGCCGTCTTTGGCGGCATGACGCTGCTGCTGCACGACGATACCTTTATCAAATGGAAACCCACGCTGGTGTACTGGATACTTGCCATTCTCTTGTTCGGGAACCAGTGGCTGGGAAAGAGAACCATCATCGAGCGCATGCTCGGCGCGCAGATCACGGTCCCCGAACATATATGGAAGCGACTCAATCTAAGCTGGGGATTTTTCTTTACCGTGCTCGGCGGGATCAATCTGTATGTCGCATTCTATTACGGGCTCGATCAGGACGCCGAGACACGCCGCAACATCTGGGTGAACTTCAAGGTATTCGGTCTGCTCGGAATCACTCTGGTGTTCACCGTGGTGCAGGCCTTCGTCATGGCAAAACATGTCGAACAAAAACCAGTGGCGGGCGAATCCGCCACCACCGACAAGGCCGCGGACTGATGCTCTACGTCATCAACGGAACCGACGTGGAAGAAAGTCTCGAGCGGCGACTCGCCGTGCGTGCCGCGCATCTGGCGCGGCTGCAGCAACTGCGCACTGAAGGCCGTCTGCTGCTTGCCGGACCCTACCCCGCCGTCGACAGCACCGATCCCGGACCCGCCGGCTTCACCGGCAGCCTGATCGTCGCCGAATTCGATTCGCTCGATGACGCACAGGTCTGGGCCGATGCGGACCCGTATGTCGAGGCCGGCGTCTACGCGGGCGTGACTGTAAAACCGTTTCGCAAAGTGCTACCCTGATGCGCGCCGAACGGATCAAGGCGTGCCTGAGCACAGCCCTTGAGCCCCAGACAATCGAAGTACGCGACGACAGTCACATGCACGCTGGGCACGGAGGCGCCAAGAGTGGCGGCGGGCATTTTTCCGTGACGGTTGTAACGCCGCGTTTCCTCGGTAAAAATCACGTTCAACGGCATCAGATGGTCTACCAGGCGCTGGGCGATATGATGAAAAAAGATATTCACGCACTCAGTATCCGCGCGCTGACGCCGGATGAATTTTTGAATCAAAAAACTTAGCCAACATCCCAACAAAAGGAAAATCCATGTCTACCTTACGTATCAGCATCATTGCCCTTGTCGCTGCTCTCGGCCTGGCCGTGGTTGGCTGTGACAAGAAACCCACCGAACCCGGAAAGGCCGGAGAAACCAAGGCGACCCCCGACAAGGCGATTGCCACCGTTAATGGCGACAAAATCATGGAGTCGGACTTGCAGGGCTATTTGCAGATGCGCCAGCAACAGATGGGCCCCATCCCGGACAAGGACAAGGAACGAAAGGTCGCCCTCGACGAAATGATTGAGAAGGCGCTGCTGGCGCAACACGCCGCCGACACCAAACTCGACCAGGACCCGGAAGTGAACGCCCTGATAAAGCGCGTGCGCGAGGAAATCCTGGTGCAGGCCGTCAAGCGCAAATTGCTGCGTGACAACCCGATCACGGACGAAGACGTGAAGAAACGCTTCGAGCAGGAAGTGGCGAACACGCACAAGACGGAATACAAGGTGCGCCATATCCTCGTGAAGGAAGAAAGCGAAGCCAAGAACATCCTGGCGCAATTGCAAAAAGGCGCGAGCTTCGAAAAACTGGCCAAGGAAAAATCCATCGACACACAGAGCGGAAAAACTGGCGGTGAACTCGGCTGGGTTAACCAGGGCATGGTGGTGCCGGAATTCTTCAACGCGGTGATGCCCATGAAGAAAGGCACAGTTTCCGCGGCGCCCGTGAAATCCGACTTCGGCTGGCACATCATCAAAGTGGAAGATACGCGCCCGCTCAAGATTCCGACTTATGAGGAGTTCATGGCGGATCAGCGCGCCCGTGCCAACATCTACCACAAAATGCAGGACGAAAAAATTGGCATCCTCTTGAAGGACCTGCGTACCAAGGCCAAGATCACTACTGACTGATCTCTGTCTTCCAACCCATCCCGCCCAGGCGGGATGGGTTTTTATCTGTCTCCGCCATAAATCCCACCCTTCAGGGAAATGAAGAATCAGAAACTAACCATGCGCACGATGTGTCTGAGCGGCTTTCTCCTGTGCGCCGGACTCATGAGCGCGGCGATCTATTTTCAGTACGTGCAACACCTCGAACCCTGTCCGCTCTGCATCGTGCAGCGCTGGTTCGTGATTGCGGTGGGGTTGGTGCTACTGGCGGGCGCGCTGCATAATCCGCGCGCTTGGGGACGACGGGTGTATGGCCTGCTCACGATCCTCTTTGCGAGCCTGGGCGCGGCGGTCGCCACCCGCCAAGTCTGGATTCAGAGCCTGCCGCCGGACCGGCAGCCCGGCTGCGGATTCGATCTCGATACCATGCTCCAGAGCTTTCCCCTCATCAAAACCGCGACGCTCGTCTGGGCCGGCACCAGCGACTGTGCGACCGTAACCTGGCGCTTTCTCGGACTCAGCATGGCGGGCTGGGTACTCGTGTTTTTTGCGGGATTTATCGTATTGGGATTTGTGCTGATGGTTACGAAAAGAAACTTTCACTCATCATAAATACTATACTGGTTGGGATGTACGAAGAGAACCCCTGCAGTAAAGCTATTTCCCGAGCAACCTGAAAAATTCTTTTTCATCCAGCATCGTAACCCCGAGTTCCTTGGCCTTGTCGGCTTTGGATCCCGGCTCTTCGCCGACAATGACGTAATCCGTTTTTTTCGACACACTGCCTGTGACCTTCGCGCCCATGTCCTGGAGTGTGCGCTTGACCTCATCACGGGTCATGGAAGAAAGACCACCGGTGAGGACGAAGGTCTTGCCGGCAAGCACGGAGGATTTTTTTACACCTGTTGGTTTGGGCCAGTGCACGCCGGCCTTGAGTAAATCGCGAATAACCTCGCGGTTATGTTTTTCGTGGAAGAAACTGTAAATGTCCTCGGCCATGGTGGGGCCGATACCATGGACCTGTTCGAGCGTTTCGCGGCCTGCATCCATGATGCCATCCAGTGAGCCAAACTGTTCAGCCAGCAACTGGGCCGTGGCCTCGCCAACCTGCGGGATACCAAGCGCAAGCAGAAATCGTCCGAGCGTCGTGTCCTTGCTCTTCTCGATCTGATCGAGCAGATTCTGCGCCGACTTCTCGGCCATGCGCTCGAGATTAGCCAGCTCAGCCTTCGTGAGCTGGTAGAGATCGGCCACGGTTTTTACCATGCCCTTCTCGACCAGTTGCTGCACCAGCTTGTCGCCAAGGCCTTCGATGTCCATGGCGTGACGCGAAGCGAAGTGCAGCAGTGCGCCCATGCGTTGCGCGGAGCACACGAGACCGCCCATGCAGCGGTGTGCCGCCTCCTCCGGCTCGCGGATTACTTCGGAACCGCACACCGGGCATTTTTTGGGCATGTGCCACAGCTTCGTGCCGCGCGGACGCTTGTCCTTGATTGCTCCCACGACCTCGGGGATCACGTCGCCCGCACGCCGCACGATCACGGTATCGCCGATGCGCACATCCTTGCGTTCGACCTCGTCCTGATTATGCAACGTGGCGTGGGTAACGGTAACACCGCTCACCTGCACTGGCCTGAGCACAGCGACCGGTGTGATCACACCGGTGCGGCCGACCGAGGCGATAATGTCCTCGACCACCGTGTTCTCTTCCTGCGCCGGAAATTTGCGCGCCACCGCCCAGCGCGGGGCGCGCGCGGTGAAGCCCAGGTTATCGCGCGCGACGAGATCATCCACCTTGTAGACCACGCCGTCGATCTCGAACGGCAGCTTGTCGCGCCTGGCGAGTATGTTGGCGTAGTACTTGAGGCAACCCTCCACACCTTTTGCCGTTTGGAAAAATTCCGTCACACGAAAGCCCCAGCCTTGGAGCTTTTTGACGACCTCCGAGTATCGGCGTGCGACCGGTTCGGACGTTTCGTCCAGCCCCCACGGGAAAAAACTCAGCGGGCGCGATGCGGTGATGCGCGGGTCGAGCTGGCGCAGGCTGCCGGCGGCGGCGTTGCGAGGGTTGGCGAAAATTTTGTCGCCACGCTTCAACTGTTCCGCATTCAGCTGTTCGAAATCCTTTTTCGGGATCACCACCTCACCGCGCACCTCGACCACACGCGGCCAACCCTCTCCCTGAAGATGCAGCGGCACGGTCTTGATCGTGCGCACGTTGGTCGTGACGTCCTCACCGGTACCGCCGTCGCCGCGCGTGCCAACCTGAACCAGCATGCCATTTTCGTAGCGCAGGCTTACGGAAGTACCATCGAATTTAGGCTCGGCGGTATAGGCAATGTCACCACCGGACTCCAGCCCCTTGCGCACACGCTGATCCCACTCCCCCACCTCCTCATCCGTGAAGGCGTTGTCCATCGAGGTCATCGGCACCTTGTGGCGCACTTGGCCAAAGGCCGCCAGGGGTGCGGCGCCGACGCGCTGCGTCGGCGAATCGAGGGGAATCGGTTCTTTTTGGGTTTTTTCGATCTCCTGCAATTCGCGCAGCAGTTTGTCGTACTGCGCGTCGGAGATGATCGGTTGGTCGAGAACGTAATAGCGGTAGTTGTGGGTATTGATTTCCTTGCGCAACTCCTCGGCACGGCGACGCCGTTTGTCGGCAGCGCTCATGTCAGCCCGTGGAATCCTCGTTGAAAAGCTTGAGCGCCGTCTCGCTTCCCGCCGGGATGTCAAAAGCCTCCATCTTGTCTCCGATCTCTTCGATCTGATGGCGGATCACCGCAATACCCTTGTCGGTCAGCGGATGCCGGTCCTGGTCCTGCAGGCGGCCGCCCAGAATGTCGCAAAGACCCTTGGCGGCAGTCACCATTTTGTCGAACGCAACTGCCGGACGGTGTGCGCACGGCACATTCATGAACAAGACCAGTCCGGGTGTCGTGAACGTGTCCCAGGCCTGCGGATCGAACTGGCCCGTCTCCTGCTGATTGGCCATGCTGAAAAAATAACGGCCGCCCAGCGGCAGATCGTTGCGCATATGGAAAATATTTTTCGGACCGAACTGCATGCCGACCCGGCGCGCCGCCATCTCGATCACGCGACCCGGAAACACGGCTTCTGCCGTCGGGACCAGATTGATGCTGGCGATCACGTCATAGGTCTCACAAAAATGCTGCATCACCTTGGCGCGCACCAATCCCTCCTCTACGGTCAACGGCAACCGCGTGGGCCGCGCCAAGGCATCCGCGAGCTGAAGGCCAAGCTGGATGAAGGTGTTGAGTTCGGATTCATCGATCGGACCCTTGCCGTCGACTATTTGTATGGCGAGCTTGAGATCCTCGTATTCGGATTTTTCCGGGTCGAGTTCCAGGTCAGACCATTGATTGCTCTGGTAGCGCAGGCCATACAAATGGCGGGGTTTGTTAAGCTTGTACTCATGTTGCTTGAAGACACCCAGCGCCATATTTCGCGACACCAGCGGCATTCCGGGAAAGTGAATCACAAAATCGATTTTTGCATCCGGCGCGTACTCACGGCCCGGCTCCGGTTCGCGGAAGCCGCGCGGCCGCAGACCGGCGGCAAGATTGAGCGGCAGAGTCGCCACCTCTTCCAGGCTTTTCAGTTCCTGGCGCAGGACTTCTTGCCGGGTTTTCGTCCGCGGGGTGATCTCCGTATCGGTACGCAGAAATTTGTTGGCGGGCTCGGCCAGGGGAGTAACCGGGATATCGACGCGGGGCTCGGGACCGACGATGGTGATCCCCACCTCGCGACCCGCACGCGCCGCCCGCGATGGGCGGCTCAGCCGCGCCTTGTCGAAGGCAGTGATGGCGACAACCGTGACGATGACTATGCCGATGAGGAGCAAGGCATACTGCAAATCCATCACTGTGCAACCATCTCCATGGCCTCATCCACATCCACGGCCACCAGCCGCGAAACACCCGGTTCGGACATGGTGACGCCGATGAGAATATCCGCCATCTCCATGCTGATCTTGTTGTGCGTAATGTACACAAGTTGAGTGCGTTGCGACAATGTCTTCAGGGTTTCGCTGTAGCGAATCACGTTGGCATCGTCGAGCGGCGCATCCACCTCATCCAGCAGGCAGAACGGCGCGGGGTTCAGCTGGAAAATGGAAAACACGAGCGCCACGGCCGTCAGCGCCTTCTCGCCGCCCGAGAGCAGATGGATCGTGCTGTTGCGCTTTCCCGGCGGGCGCGCCATCACCGTCACGCCGGCCTCGAGCAAGTCGTTGTCCGTCATTTCGAGGTACGCGCTGCCGCCGCCAAAGAGCTGTGGGAAGAACGCCTGGAAATGCTCGTTGACCTTGTCGAAGGTCTCCTTGAAGCGTATGCGTGTCTCGCGGTCGATCTTTCGGATGGCTTCTTCGAGCGTGGCCAGCGCCTGTGACAGGTCATCGTTCTGCCTGTCGAGATAGTTCTTGCGCGTGCTCGCTTCCTCAAATTCCTCGATCGCGACCAGGTTGATCGGCCCCAGTCGTTCGATGCGCGCCGCGATCTGCTCCAGGCGGCTGGCCCATTCCGACTCCGTTGCCTCGGGCGGCATTTCCTGGCGCACCGGTTCCACGTCAAAACCGGTTTCACGCAGCTGATCGGCAAAGGTGTCACGCCGAACCAACAGCTCCTGACGCACGACGCGCTCGGTTTCCATCGCGTGGCGCACTTCCTCAACCTGTTTTTCCTCACGCGTGCGCGCCTGTTCCTGTTCGCGCAACGCCGTGTCGAGATCGGTAACGGCTTGGCGCGCCGCCGTCAGCCGCGTCTCGATCTGCAAACGCTTCTGCAAGAATTCATCCAACTGGCGCTTGAACTCCGGGGTCGGGTCCAGGCCGGCCGACAGCAGGCGCGCCAGTTCGTCGCGCCGCGTGGCCAAGTGCTGCAATTGTCCTTCGAGCCGAACGATGCCGGATTGCGTGGCCTCGAAAGAAGTCTGCAAGGTCTCGCGTTCGATCTCCAGGCGATGCAGCCGGTCACGGATATCGGCCTCGGTGGCGCGCGTCCTTTCCGTCTCCTCTTGCACGGCTTGACGCTTCTGCTGAAGCTGCGTGCGCTGCTGCTCATGCTCGCCGCCGGTGGTTTCCGCCTGACGCAACATGTCTCCGGCAGATGCAATCTCGGACTGGTCACGACCGAGCTGGGAATTGATTTCCTCCTGCTCACGTTGAATCTGAGTGCGCCGAGTTTCGAACTGCGAGAGGCGCGCTTCCTTATGCCCCAATTGCTCGCGTAGCCGTGCACGATCGCGGTTGCTCTCGCTGAGATTGCGATTGAGTTCGTCGCGCTGATCTTCCAGATCCTGCAACTGCGTGGACAGGTCCGTCATCTGTGCTTGGAGATTGCTCAACTTCTTCTGAAGTCCAGCCGATTGCGTCTGCAACGATTCGATTTCGCGTTCACGCAACAGCCACCCGGTGCGCGCATCCTTTTCGTTGCCAAGACTCAGCCAGTTGCGCCCGACCCAAGCGCCGTCGCGCGTCACGAACGATTCGTGCGCGCCCAGTTCACTGCGCTGCGCCAGGGCCTGATTCAGACTGTCGGCGGCATACACCCCGTCGAGCAGCGGCGCGAGATCGATTTTGGATTGAAGTTTGTCGAGCAACGCCAGCCGCTTGGCCGGTTGGCGCGTGGACGGTGTTATAGAAAGATCGAAAAACGAGACCTGTGACTGGGTAAGCCCGGTGGCGCCGGCCGCAACCTTGTCGATTTCCGAGACACACACAGCCGCGAGATTCATACCAAGCACGCGTTCCACAGCCTTTTCCCAGCCGGATTCCACCGTCAGCATGCCACCCAGACGTGGCGCGCGTTCGAGATCGTTTCCGCGCAGCCATTCGCTCAGCGCCGTATCCCGCCCGCCTTGCGCGGCGGTCTGCAACTCAGCCAGTGAGGCCAGCCGTGCCTCGCTGCTCTGCAATTCGCCGCGCGCACTGCTGATTTCATCGTCGAGTTCATCGCGCCGGGCACGGGTATCGCGCAACTGCGTTTCCAGACCGCTTAAGGATTTTTCATGGGTTTCGCAGGTATCGTCGAGTTCCGATGCCTGCGTCCGCAGTGCATTCACCGGCTCATTCGCCAGCTCCGCAGAAATGGTGTTGCCTTCTTCCTCGAGACGCGCCTGCCGCTGCCGCAATTGCGCAATATGGCCTTCGAGTTCACGGATGCGCGCATTCTGGATTTCGCGCACCTTGGCCGGCTCCGCCGCGAGCTCGCTGAATCCTTCCCATTCCCCCTGCCATGCCTGCATGGCACGCTCGGACTGGGCCCGAGCCTCGGCGGCTGCTTCGCGATTGCGTACATGCTCCTCAATTCGCGGCACAAGTTCTGCCAGCCGTTGTTTGAGTTCCTCCAGACGCCGCGCATCCGTCTGCAGGTGTTCACTCGATTCATTCCAGGAACGATCCACCTGCTCCTGTTCACGCAATTGGGTTTCGCGCGTTTCGCGTGCGTGCTGAATCGCCTGCTCGAGACGCGAGATCTCGGCACCGGCCGAGTAGAACTCGCCCTGTACCGCATTAAACCCGTCGACCACATCGGTCTGCTGGGAGCGGATCTTTTCGATCTCGGCTTCGATGGCGCGCTGCGCAGCCAGCGCCGCATCCAACTCGGTCTGGTGTTGCATCAGGAGCGTGTCCTGCGCTTGCAGCCTGGCATCCAGCTCCTGCCAGCGCAGTACCTGCAACTGCGCCCGTGTCAGGCGTTCTTCCTGTTTCAGTTCCTTGTATTTCGCCGCCGCCTTGGACTGTCTTTGCAGTTTCGCCAGCTGGGATTCGAGTTCCTTGCGGATGTCGTCCACGCGCGCGAGGTTCTCGCGCGAATGCTTGATGCGGTTTTCCGTTTCGCGCCGACGTTCTTTATACTTAGAGATACCGGCGGCTTCTTCGACGAAGCCGCGCAACTCTTCCGGCTTCGCCTCGATGATGCGGGTGACCATGCCTTGCTCGATGATCGAGTAGGCGCGCGGGCCAAGACCGGTACCGAGGAAAAGATCGGTGATGTCCTTGCGGCGGCACTTGGTGCGATTGAGATAATAATCCGACTGACCATCGCGTCCGGCTTCGCGGCGGATGGAGATTTCGCCATAACTAGCATACTGCCCGCCGGCGCTGCCATCGTTGTTGTCGAAGACCAGTTCGACGGAGGCGATCGCCACCGGCTTGCGCGAATTGGAGCCGTTGAAAATGACATCGGCCATGGAATCGCCACGCAGGTTCTTGGCGGAGGATTCGCCCATCACCCAGCGCACGGCGTCGATGATGTTCGACTTGCCGCACCCGTTCGGACCGACGATACCGATCAGGTTACCGGAGATGGGAATGGCGATGGGCTCTACAAATGACTTGAAACCGGCAAGCTTGACTGTTTTTAGGCGCATCGCTTTTCCGCAGGTAAGCCCGTGTCCGTGGGCGTGAATTAAGCTACAATTTTACAAAGATTCCAAATCCATTAAAGTCCGGAAATGTCCACCACACCGAGCAAGAATCTCGAAACCTTTCCCAACCCTCATCCGGGGCGGGATTATATCATTGAGATCGAATGTCCGGAGTTCACTTGTCTGTGCCCCAAGACCGGTCAGCCGGATTTTGCCACCTTGTCCCTCGAATATGTCCCGGATGCGCTCTGCGTCGAACTGAAATCGCTCAAGCTCTACGTCTGGTCATACCGCAACGAAGGGCACTTCCACGAGGACGTGACCAACCGCATTCTGAATGACCTGGTGGCCGCTGCCCAGCCGCGCTATATGCGCCTGCGGGCCAAGTTTTACGTCCGGGGCGGGATTTATACCACGGTCGAGGTAGAACACCGCCTTCCCGGCTGGCGCTCACCGCCCCCACCACCTTCCGATATTCCGCGGGTAAAGAAGGCATTGCCTGAGAAAGAGACGGGAAATGAGACCCCGCCCGCCGCCGTGGACACGCCCCCGGCTCCCGCCATGGAAAAACCTCAGACAGCGGCAAAACGCCCAGCGCCCGTGGCGACCACTAATTCACGTTTTCGTATGCTGGCCCGCGCCCGCCAATTCGCACCCGAAACCGCAGAAACAGGGGCTGAAACCGAAACCCCGGCGCCCACGGCCAGCAGCAGGAAGCCGGTGCAAAAAGATGGAATCTACATTGGTATCGACCTTGGAACTACCGGCTGCCGGGCCATCGCCATCGATATTAGGGGGAAACAGTTAGCGGAGGCCAATGCGTCCATCCCAGCTCCGACCGTGGATAAGGATCACATCACTCAGGATCCGGCGTTGTGGCTAAAAGCCACCACCGACGTCTTGAAAACCCTGTTAAAACAGATTGATCCAAATAGGGTCTGCGCCCTCGCCGTCGATGGCACATCCGGCACCCTGCTTCTGTGTGACGCCAAAGGCAATCCGCTGGCCCCGGCTATCATGTATAACGATCAGCGTGCGGTGCAACAGGCAGGAAAAATCGCCGCCGTCGCCAACCCCTCCTCCGGGGCCCAAGGTACGTCCAGCAGCCTCGCCAAACTTTTATGGTGGCAAGAACAGAAGCTGGACAAAAAGGCGGTGCACGCGCTGCATCAGTCCGACTGGATCAGCGGGCGGCTCATGGGCGTGTTCAAGCACAGCGACTACAACAACTGCCTGAAACTCGGGTTTGACCCGGAAAAAATGGCCTGGCCGGCGTGGCTGTCCACACTCGGCGTCAACACCGGGCTGCTGCCCGAAGTTCATGGCCCCGGAGAAACGCTCGGCACCGTCAGCGCCGATATTGCCAAAACCTTCGGTTTCCCGGTTGGCACCAAAATCGTCGCCGGCACCACGGACGGAGTAGCCGCCTTTCTCGCCGCCGGCGCCACCGAACCGGGACAAGGCGTGACGTCGCTCGGGACCACGCTGGTCCTGAAACTGCTGTCCGACAAGCCCATCTTTTCCGCCAAGCACGGCGTTTACAGTCACCGTCTGGGACGTTACTGGCTAGCTGGCGGCGCGTCTAATAGCGGCGGCGGCGTGTTGCAGCAGTACTTCAACGTCGAACAGATGCGTGAGATGACACCGATGCTCGACCCGGAAAACTCCACCGGCCTCAATTACTACCCGCTGCCGGGTGTGGGGGAGCGTTTTCCCGTCAACAACCCGGAGATGCAACCGAAGCTGGAACCACTGCCGGGAGACAGCGTGTCTTATTTTCAGGGCATGCTCGAAGGAATAACCCATATCGAGGCGCAGGGCTATGCCCTGCTGGAAGAGCTTGGCGCACCGGCACTTACAGCTGTATTCACCACCGGCGGCGGAGCTGCGAACCCGGCCTGGGAACGTATTCGCGAACGCACACTCCAGGTCAAGATGATGAAAGCACACTCCAGCCACGCCGCCTACGGCACGGCATTGCTTGCGGCAGGTATTATCGTCAAGACGTTTAAATAATTTAAGACGGACTGAAGAATTCCTTTCATTAAACATTCCCCCCGCCAAAACAAAAAACCGCCCATCGGGCTAGCCGTTAAGTTAAAGTGTGTAAATTTGGGCCAATGGTCGTTCTGACCAGCGGCCCATTTGTATTGAGGCGCTGGAGAATCCGCGGCCCTATCACTATTGGTTGAACAACTGCCAACAGACAGTGAGCCGTATTGTGACTGGCGTTGCGCAAAGCCCAACTCTGCGGGCGGCAGGGTTATGCTTGGGTTTTGTGGGCGTTACCTATCTAGCCTATCAATTTCGTACTACTGGTTGATTCTGCGGTTCAACGGCGGCGCGGATTCAATGAAACAGCCGAGAGAGGGACGCAGTGCTTCTTGTACGCATTCGAGATTCTTGTTGCCAATCTCGATTCTTCCCCCGAAAGCGCCTTAGCGTCTTTTTTGTGCCAATACGCGACTGCCTGCGTCGGCGTAATTCCGTGCTTGCTGACAAACTCCTGCCAAGCGGCTCGCGCTGAATTCGCATCCCAGTAGCGACGTGATGGCTTCATACCAAGGCGGCGTTGGGCTTCTAGTGCGCCGCCAACATACTTGGAAACAGCAGATACAATTCTTGAGGCATCGGCCACGACGTTTTCGGTGATTGACTCATTGGCGGTGCCATCGCTGACCATTCCGAGCACTTGGCCGGGTGTTTTTCCATACTCATCTGAGAACCGCTTGTACTCGCGCAGCGCACTCTCTGTATTCCACTGGATTGTGCTGGCATGTTGCTGGTTAAGTATTTCACGAAGTATCCGAACCCCGCCGATCCATAACCTAATGTAGACGGCGAGCGTGTTGTAGACGGGGCCAGGTCGATTGGCCCACTTACCGCGCTTGCGCAGCCACTGTTCCGTCGGAAATATCCCGTCGGGCATCTCGGAGGCGAGTTTTCGGCAGTAATCAAGCAATTCGTCTGCATTGGACCAGTGAGTCGATGGGATGACTTGATCTGTTGGTTTATCGAATTGAAACGGTTCAATGACACCAATGAAAGGCTTAAGAAGTCGAGTAAGCTCAGCGTCGTCGTAACACGCCTCGTGATGAATCCCGACGAATCGCTGGTTGGTTTGGTTGAATATTTCCTTGGCCTTTCGACGCTGTGCGTACTTCACGGGTTCATGGCCAAGTGGAACATCCCCCCCAGACCTCGATGTCCACCCACTCACCATCCTTGCCCTTCAGGTGTAAGTCGTAGAGAGCATACTTAGCATCCGAGATATCGGTAATCGCATCGGGATACCGCTCCCCCTTCTTGTGCTCAATTCCCCTGGCATACAGGAAGTTGCTGAGGGATGCCTCCGCATGGCTCAGCCAGCGTAAACTGTTTCGGGACTCAATAAATTTGCTGTCTGTGAAGTCTCCAACTGGACTGCGGGCGGTTGACTGGAGACCCTGAGCCTATCTCGTAGAGCCCGAACCGGTTTTTCCCTATGATTCATTGAGAAGGAGAAGCCGGTATGAAGAAAGACAGACAGCAGTACGACCTCGATTACAAACGCCGTATCGTCCAGGAGTATCTGAACGGGACCCCGGCCGACGATCTCGCCAAGCGCGAGGACCTGGTGCGCGGCCAGATCTACAAATGGCGCGTGCAGCTCGAGCGCCGTGACCGGATTGCCCGCATCGAGACGATCGCCGAAACCGAAGGCGTCTCGATCGAGCAGGCCCGGCGGATCCGCGAGCT
Source organism: Sulfurifustaceae bacterium (assembly GCA_041481225.1). Lineage (GTDB taxonomy): Bacteria > Pseudomonadota > Gammaproteobacteria > Acidiferrobacterales > Sulfurifustaceae > Sulfuricaulis. The sequence continues at coordinate 50,422 of JBGPBL010000009.1, forward strand.
CGAAGAGGAATTGGCCGCCACCCAGCAGAAGCTCGCCCAGACGATGCTGGAAAATGACCTTTTAAAAAAACTGCAGCCGAACTCTCCGTTCGCGAGCGCACCGAGTGGGTACATCGACACCAAGCGCGCGCTGGCTCGGTTAAGAGGGCGTGCCAAATGATCGGTTTGTCGCCCTCGACGTACTACTACCAACCGCAGCGCTCCCGGGCATCGCGTGAGCGGGAGGACGCCGAACTGCGAGACGGCATCGAGGCGGTCCAACAGGACTTTCCCCGTGCCGGCTACCGCACGGTGCAGCGCTACCTGCGCCGCCGCGGCCGCTGGGTGGGCGAGCGTAAAATCCGCCGGATAATGAAGCAGTTTTCACTGCATGCGGAGATCAAACGCGCCTTCGTCCACACCACCGACTCGAATCACTCGCACCGGGTGTATCCGAATCTTTTGCCGGGGCGGTGCCTGACGAACGTCAACCAGGCGTGGGCGGCGGATTTGACATATATCCGCATCGTGAACGGCTTTGTGTACCTGGCGGTCATCCTGGATCTGTTCTCGCGCAAAGTGATCGGCTGGGCCATCTCCAAACACATTGACGCCGAGCTGGCGCTCTCGGCGCTCAGACAGGCAATCGAGACGCGAAAGCCCGCGCCCGGTTGCGTTCATCACTCGGATCGCGGCGTGCAGTATTTGTGCAATAACTACGTCGCGCTGCTCCACGAGCACCAGTTGGCGATCTCGAACTCGGCCAAGGGCAACCCGTACCACAATGCGTTCGCAGAGAGCTTCATGAAGACACTGAAACAAGAAGAGGTGTATCTCGCCAACTACGAGACGTACCTGGACGTTCTGGAAAACTTGCCAACCTTCATCGAGGAGGTGTACAACGAGAAACGTGTGCACTCGGGGATCGACTATCTCACCCCGAGTGAATTGGAGGAGAAAATCAAAATCGATCCAACATTAACCAGCCGGTTCGTACTCCAACTGTGATCGGCTCAGGCTATCCAATTTACTGCCCGCACTCCACTCGAGAAATGATGGTATTGGGTGCTCAACGCCTTTCGGCATCAGTGATGAAGACACCATTCCTAACTAACTCCATATTGTAAAAGAACTTTACTCGCTATCATGCATGAATGTCGGATGATTGCAGTCCACTCAAATTCCGTGCACGTAACGGTCCGTGCTCTTCTGTGTGAAATCACGATGTTACGGTTGGCATGCACTCTATCCGGTCCTCAATGGGAAAATTTATTTTCGATTCATGATATTGCGCATTAGTCATGCTGTTTGAATCAATCCACCTACCGATACTTGTTTCACAAAACCTCAAACCTGTCCGTGGGTGGACCCCAATCCTGGCCCCCGCCGCGCTCGTGAATCCGGCCCGCACACCGGGGGCATAGGTGCACGAACATCAGATCATCTTCATCATCGAGCAGTTTTTCAAGTTCCCAGCGCAGTTCTTCCATCTCGGTCCGGTTCAGCCGGCAGCGAAAGAGAGAATAATGAATCCGTTCGCCCCGACCCTGAAGCTGTTTGTAGGCGCCCCGCCAGCGTTTTGGATGACGGATGTCGTAACTTACCAGATACCAGCGTTTGTCGCTCATTACCGTATTCTCATGTTGGCGAACAATCCCGGGCTGCCGCTCCATTCCTTTTCAAGCAGCCTGACCTCCAGCTCCAATGCTCTGGTGTAACTGAGCGAGTAGTCCAAGACCGGGTGTTTCCAGTTTTCCTGCTTCCGTTTCTCGTACAGTTCGATTGCAAGCTTGCGGCCATCCTTGGACAGCCATACTTGCCGTTCGGTACGCGTGAAGTGTTCCTCCTTCCACTGGTTGCGGTTTACCGAGGCAACCAGCGGTAAGTCCCACAGGACGGCCCTGAATAATTCCATCAGATCGAGCGCCAACGGGTAGGCGGCGCTGCGCGGACGATGAAAAAATCCAAACGCCGGATCGAGGCCGACGATTATAATCGCCGCCATTACGTCGCGGTAAAGCAGGCTGTACCCAAAACTCAATGCCGCATTGAAAGGGTCTTCCGGCGGACGCCGATTGCGCCCGGCAAAGCGCATCAAGCCCTGATCCGCGTTTAGCAAGACCGGCAGAGCCGAGAAATACAGCTTTCCCGCCATGCCTTCGTGTCCGCGCAAGGTATCCGCATCGCCAGCGACCCCGACGCTGCGCAACTCCGCCCGGATAGCCTTGACGGATTCCGCCGCCTTGCCTTCCAGGTCTTTGCCGCGACTATTGCGCATGAGAAACTTGAGCTGGTTCTCGATTTTTGCCTTGACCAGTTTCCTGGCTAGGTGCAATGCCTGTTGCGGGTCGCCCAGCCCCGCGTATTGCCGATGACGGCGCTGCACGCCTCCCGGTGGCATCAGTCCTGCCACGTATTGCCCTCCGCCAGTGACCCAGTGAACGCCGATGTCGTGCGCCACCGCATAATGAATCGCCTGGCTGCTGATTTGCGTCGCGCCGTGCAGAACAATGACCGCCACATCCCGGCCCGGGAATTTTCTCGGCTCCTCCTCGCGCGGTGTGACCATAATCTGTTCACCGCTTTTGCCGACCCGGCTGCCTTCTTCCGTGACATGGATGATCCGGCGCTCGTCGTCTTTGGGAAACAGGCGGACAGGCGCCGGGGCCTCTTCCGGGTCGGCCGCCCGCAACAACCTTTCTTCCTCTGGCAGGCAGACCGGCGCCAATGAGCATTTGGCGCACAGTTTTTCGTTATCCGTAACCGGCGGCCGCTGCACCGTTGCGGTCAAGACCCTTGCGCGCGCAATCGCCACTTTCAGTTTCTCCAGGGCCTCGGCATCGACCGGCAGCCGCACTGTTTTGTTATTGGCGTGATAGCGAACCCGGCCTTCCTGGACGGGTTTTCCGAAATGTTCCTGAAGTAGGGCGGCATAGGCAATAACCTGAATGCGATCCGATTCCCACGCCTCATCGCCGCAGGACCGGCCGCGTTTGTGCTCAAAGGCCACCAGCCCGCCGTCCCGGTAGCGGACGTAATCTACCTTGCCCTTGATGCCCCAGGTTTCGCTTTCTAGGGTGACGGACTGCCATTCACCATCCGTGTCCACTTCGGCCTCATGCAGAGTGCGGCCGGCATAAACGCGGTGGTCCGCGACCCGGATTTCCTCCACTTCTTCCAGGTAAAACAGGCGCTCGCAGTAAGCGAGGGCATGCAAGGCCATGACGCGAATTAGTGATGCTTGCGAATCGGTCATTGACACCCCCCGAGAGCGTAATTACAATGTGATTACATCACTTAATTCGAGCAAGAGACATTAGCCGTGAAAACCAACATCGTGCGCATTGGAAACTCCAAGGGCATACGTCTACCCAAATCCGTTTTGGAACAGTGCCGCCTCAAGGATTCGGTGGAGATCGAGGTCGAAGGCAATGCCCTCATCATCCGCCCCGTTCATGCGCCGCGCAGCGGCTGGTCCGAGGCATTCTCCGGGATGTCTCAGCACCAAGACGACAAGCTCCTTGACGAAGACATTGCCCAGGCCACCGAATGGGATCGCAGCGAATGGCGCTGGTAGTCTCCCGTTTCGACGTTTACCTCATCAGCCTCGATCCCACCCAAGGCCACGAAATCCGCAAGACCCGTCCGTGCGTCATCATCTCGCCGGATGAAATGAACCACCGCATCGGCACCGTTATCGTCGCCCCCATGACCACCAAAGGCCGCGACTACCCCACCCGCATCCCGCTTACCTTCCAGCGTAAGAAAGGCCAGATCGTGCTCGACCAAATCCGCACCGTGGACAAAACCCGTCTCGTCAAACGCCTCGGCAAACTCGACACGAACACGGCTGCGAAAACGCTGGCGGTGTTGCAGGAGATGTTTGCGGAGTAGTTAGTCATATCGAATGTTGACCCAAGCGTTTTCCGGCACTTCCACGGCGGCAGCCGACACAGGGCGAAATAACGTGGAACGCGTTCGCGACATATCCGCGCGATCAATCGTCACTGTAAGTCGGGCGATGTTCGCGGCAATGCCGCCGTCATCGTCCGGCTCCACTTTCACAAACCAGTGCGCGGGTTCGATTCGCTCGATGGCTTCAATCCGGTCGGGGAGAAAGTTGTTGTCGCCCAGAAACGGCAACCCGTATTTTCGCGGCCTGTTTCCCGCCAACCCGTCCAATACCTGCGCGGCGAGTTCATCGTTGCCTTTTAAACACAGGTAGCCACGCAGGTTGGATAAGAAAGAACGCCGCGCCGGAGTGATGTTGTACTTGTTGCCCTTGGTATTCGGCGCATGATCCTTGCCGGTGTTGCCTACCGGGTAGTTGTGCAGTTGCTGGTACGCGTTATGTGAGAGCGGCAACTCCAACGCACCCAGCGCAATTGTGGCTGAAGGCAGCCCGCTGCGAATCAAGGTCATTTCCGATGTACCGTCGTCGTCGCGCATCTCGACCCCGGCGAGATTGAGCAACAGGCCATACGCGGCCGACGGCGTCATGAACGGCGCGGTCGGCCGAAAGCTGCCCGCCGTAAAGGTGCGGAACACTGCGAACGGCGCTTGAAAGTAGAGGCACAGCATGGCAGCTAACCCAAAGCCTTGTTCGCAACGGTCTCCAGCAAATGTTGCGGATTACGGTCCAGCGTCACGCCATTATCGCGCAACGCCTTCTGCCTTTCTTCATTCATGTCCTTAACGACTTTGCCGCCGAGGTAGAATTCATTGCCCGAATAATCCCCCTGCAAGATGCCATCAACAATTTCTGACAGGTCATGTACGGCGCCTTCTCCGACACTAAAGCCGTATGTGTCGTAGCCCGCCACCAGTTGCTTCGTGAGCCGGACGACAATTGACGCGGGAGCCATTTCGTAATAACTGCGTGCGTGGTTGCCGGCGACGTTGTTCAACTCGCCAATCGCTTTGAGCAGCGCCTTGGACCAGTCTTTCTTCGCGCGGCATTCCTCAAGATTCAGCGCAAAGGGATATTGAAACGCGGTCACCGCCGTCTCGCGATGCAGCAACTGCGAGTTGTCGGCGTTCTTCCATGGACTATCCACGTTCTGCGGCGACTGCGTAAACACGGTGTTGTGGCGATAGGGTTCTAAACCCACCGCCATGTTCATGCGCAAGATGGAATCGCGCTTGAACGTGAACTTGTCTGGGTCACGTCCATTTTCTTTCACCGCATTACGTATCTTTTCCCGATCGCTTTTTCCTGCCGCGACCAACCAACCCATGAAAAAATCGTCCGCGTATTTTTCCGCGTTTGGATATTCCTTGAACTTAACCGCAAGCTGTTCTTCGTCATGCAGGCGCTCACGATTGCATTTGTCTTTGCCAAGAATCGTGGCGAGGCTCTCTCGCAAAGCATTACGCATAGTTTCTGGACTGATGATCGGATATTCATGCCGGCCCTTGGTAATCTTCTGAATCACGGCTCGATTCTCCGCGCTCTCGCCACGGTAGTTGGCGCTGGGGGCCGTGTAAGTCAGTACGGTTCCAAACAGGTTCATGGCGTTTCTCCTTGGTCTTGGGTTTCAGTTGTGGAATTGGTCTGGCCTTCTTTGCCCGGCAAATACGAATATGCCGAGAGCGCCAGCATGGACAGGTTCTTCACCGTGTCCGGTATTTGAATGAGTGCTTGGGTTAGATCGAGGAATTCCGATTCCTGTACAAAGTGCGGCACGGAGCAAATAGTACCGGTAAAGTATTCGACGAAGTCCTCGGCACGGCGGCTGCGCATCGCCAGAAACGCATCGCTTGTGACTTTCTGGCGCGCTTCCCGAAAATCCTTCGGATAAATCCTGTGCCCCTTCGCGTCGCGCGGCAGGTCTTTGTACTTCATGGGCGAGCGCGCGTCCGTTTTGCAATTGACGTACTCGCCGATGAGCCGGTAAATCCGGCGCGCGAGCACATCGTCCTTGATGACGGGGTCGGTTTCGTTCATGGCGTTGTTCTCCTTCAGCAGGTTCAATTGTTGATCCAGTCTTGTGAAATAACGTTTCACGTCGTTTCCGAAAAATGGTAGTCGCGGCGTTTTGTCCGTTTTGACGAAGTATTCCCAGGGATAGTGTGCGAAGGTCGCATCGATCTCGTGGTGCCACGGATTTCCGTCCAAGAGATTTCTAATTCGGAGGCTTTTGTAGTAAGGATTCGCCCGAACGCCACGCATACTTTCATATTCCTGAAGCACCCGCGCGTTCGGAAGCAATCGCTCTGCGGCCAACATGCGAACGTTGTTACCCTTCTTCTGCAGGTGATACAACTCGACCGCCGCCACATCGTAGGCGATGCCAAGTTGCTCCGCGTGCATGTGTGCGAGGTGGTAAAGAAACTCCAGCCCACCCTCTTCCGGCAGGTCGATGAGCGCATCTCGCGGCCGGTATCCGGAAACTTCCGGCTCCAACCCTTTCCAGTAAAAGATCATGTCCGCGACGAAAAGCCGCAAGTCAGTTACCTCTGGAATCACCAGCAGGTATCCCGTGTATTCACGTTGCCCCGACTTCATATCTACAGTTTGCGGCACAAAAAGCGGCGTGGAAAATTGCCAGAAATGGAGAAGCAGGTTGTGCTCAATTTGTCCGGTGAATGAAACGCGCTCGGCATTGGAGTCCTGCGCACCTACAAAGAGCGAGCCCGCGATGGATTCGGCTTTAAACTTTCCTTTTGCCCGCAACTTCTGTGCTTTAACCAACAAGTCCCACAGCTTCGCAGTTACATCGGTAACTTGGCCGTTCGCTCGCTTTTCATATTCACCGCGTGTTGCAGGCTGTGCGCGGAGTACGTTCCACAACATGTCGCGCCATAGTTTCAACCATGGGCTTTGTCGCCCGCTCTGTAGCTAAAAGGCGAATACATTTCCGGAGGGATCGAAATCGTCGTAGACGAATCGCTTTTCCTTTTTTTTCTTGCCGTCGTTTCCCGAACTCTCGACTTCGTCGATTCTCTTAGGCGTCTTTCCCTGCCACTTGGCCGTGCTCGCCTTCTCAACCCATCTTGCATCGTAGACATCGTCGAGCAACACACCAAGCGTCTGTTGCGTCAGTTCGATGGTCACACTCCGCGATCCAATCAACATCGCTTCGGGAAGCGGTCCTATCTCACGCGCCTTCAGCGATTCAAGCAGTATCAGCAGCCCCGCCAACCCCGCCTTATGTTGGGCACTGGGTAGTTCGAACAAGTCATAGGTCAATGTGACCTGTTCCGAGTCCTGCGTTTTCACCGCGGTGCTCATGCGTGGTTCTCCTCTTTCATGCTCTCAGCCAGTGGCTCCTTGAAAAAACCGTAACGCGGGTCGTAATGGTTCGCTGGTGCGGCTTTCAGCCATCCCAGCCTTGGATCGTTTTGAGCCAGTATTCTGGGCACCGGCACGACAAACCCATCCGTCGGTTTTTTGTCCTTGCTTGCCCGGAGATAACGTTCAATGTGTGTGTCCAGAATCGCGGGCACGGAAAAGTCGAGACCGTCGCGCAGATCCTCCCGCCCGCCGCGCGACCAAAAGCCGTCGTCAATGAACGCCGCGATGCGGTCCGGCTCCGGTTCGTTGGGTCCGTATTGCTCCAACAATTCTTCCAGCCGAGTTTGTGAAATCGACGTGCCTTGGATTGCGGTCACGAAGTCCGTCGCGCCGCGCATGTCTTCCACGTTGTACGGTTCTTGTTTCTGCGGCGCGTAAAAATAAACCTGCCCAACCGGCGAGGTGCCATCTTTCGCGTGGCGGTTGCAGCGCCCCATGCGCTGAATCATTGCGGTGATCGGCGCGACTTCGCTGATGAGCACTTGTGCATCCAGGTCCAGACTCATTTCGCACACTTGCGTGGTCACGGCGATGATGGGTGGATTTCCAGGCTGAAACGCGCTCACCACTTTCCGGTGGCGTTCCGTGCGGTCATCCAGCGTAAAGCGGCTGTGGTAGCACAGCGCGTTGAGTTTGCGTGCGAGTTGTTGGCAACGATCCACGGTGTTGACCACCCAGAGGCACCTATTATTACCGCGCACCGCTTCTTGAGCTTTACACAGCGCGGCCTGCTGTGAATCGAGCGTTTCCACGCGATAGCGTGGCAGACCCGCCAGCCGTTCTAAATCGGCGAATTGATCCGCGGCATCCGGGAACACCTTGAATCCGAGTGTCACCAGATCGTCGCGACGGCGTTTGGGCAAGCTCGCGGTCATGCACAGTACGGGCACGTCGAAACGTTCGAGAAATCTCTTCAAGCTGGAAAACAATGCCTTGTCGAAACTGTGTATCTCATCGAACACAACAATGCTGTCGGCGAGAACGGGCAACAAGCAAACCGAACGATAGACTTGCTGCATGAATCCCAGAAACTGGTCCACCGTGGCGCTGAAAATTCTGCGTTTCCAGTATCCGAGGGCGTACAAGCGATCCTCGGTATCGTAGTTACGGTTGGAACGGCTATCTGTCGGGTTGGTAAACATATCCTGCAACTCGTAGGCGGACGTGCCGTGCAGCAATGCCGCGTCCGCTTCCGGTGCGTGCGACACGTAATCGCGGAAACCTTCGGTCGCGGTGGCGCGCGTGGGGTACAAAAAGATCACACGTTGACGCGAATGTTGCGCCAGGCACGATTGAATCCAACGCCACGCGGCCAGAGTTTTTCCGCTGCCGCAAGCGGCAAGCAACAATGCGCGGTCGGGGAGACTTGCGGCTCCGTCCTGGAAATCGTTCCAGACAAATACCTTTTTGGTCTTCGCCTCGATTTCCGCGACTCGTGGAGTGATGACGCGCTTCCCGATACGAACGCCATCCAAGAGCTTGCTTTCATCGAACGACTCGGCTATCCACGCGTCGATGCTGTGTCCTTCGCGCACCAATCCGGAACCGGCGGCGTCGGCAGCGATGACCGCCGCTTTCACCGCGAGCAACAGGTTTTGTTGTCCGGCCGAGCCTTTGAGCATTGCGCGCTTGCACCTGAAGTTCTCGATCAGTGTTTTACTCAGCATGCCGATATCTTGGCCAACGCCGGGCTTGTAACTCCATAGTGCCAATACTTGTGCGTCGCACTCACGCATTCCCAGGCGTGCGGCGACTTGATTCAACACAGCATTAAAATCAGTCGCATCAATTTGGACTGTTAACAGGTCCGCTACGTCACCCAGCTTTTCGCCGATGGACGGGTAGTAGGTTTCTTTCTTTGGCGAAGCCTTCAGGTGATGACCGGCAACGGCACTGGCGACGATATCCGCATCGATCAGCGGACAGGATGCGAGCCAGTTACGAAGTTGCGGCAGAATCAGAATAAGCGCACTCAAGTGTTCGTGACGCATGACCTGCGCGTCACGCTCGCCGCGCACCGCACGTTGAAAACCGTCGTTGGCTTTTCCAAGATCGTGCAATCCGCATGCGGCAATTCCATTTGCATGGAAGCGCGAAAAATCAACCGATGAAATCTTGAAGAATCTCAGCCACGCGACACCCAAGCGTGTCGGACTCGACGCGGTTCCGAACATGCAAACGAAGGAATCCATGACTTCCGCGCAATGCTCCGCCAACCCCTTAGCAGGCCGATTCGCCGCCGGACTTTTTGCAAGCAGCACGCTCATTCTTTCCACACCACAAACACCCCGCACCCCATCTTCCTCCGCCCGCCCAGGCCGTATTCCTGCAAGCGGATAGATTCCTCCGCCGTAAGTTCGCTCACGAGCAATGAATAGCCAACGACCTTCTTATCTTTGATAGTCACGATGCGGCGCGGTCCGTGCGCGGGTTTGCCTTTGATGTTAAGCGCATCCAGTTGCCGCTGAATTTCCGCGTCGAAGCGGTTCTCATCCTCGCCGTTCTTGGTGGTTACAATGTGGGCGTACAACACCGGAGCGGGAATTAAGGCAGATGTAGTGGAAACTCCAACCCGCAACACGTCGCCATTCACGTCCAAACGCTTTCCCGCCAAACGCAAGACTTTCGGAATAAGACTGACAGGCAGGCGCAAACCGAACTGCGCATGCTGGCCTAAAAGTAATTTTCCATTGCCTGCGTAGCGGCCACGAATTGAAAGCAGTCCCACGTTATCCGCAGTATGCAACCATTTATCTTCGTCTTTACCTTTTGTTTCCAGGATGCGGCTAATGGCTCCATAGAGCGCATAGCCGTGATCCACGGCAATTTCCTTCGCTTGAATATGAAAATAGAGATCGACGACCGGCGATTCGTCTTGCTTAGCACCCTGTAACATCGTCACGTCCTCCTAGCTTTTCTGTTGTATCTATACCATACCCACTGTCTCAAACTGCAAGCCTGATAGTTCTCGCGTAATGTTTTAAGACCTTTTGCCAAGTCCTTGGCGTTGTGTCACTTTCCGTCTGTCGTGTTTTCGTACTGCCTCGCGGCGTTGCGCAGCCGCTCAGCTATCTGAGCCCGCAACGAGTCGGGAGCGACGACTTCCACATCTGGACCGTATTTGAGGATATCCATGATCAACTCGCGTGGATCGGAGTACGGAATCTCCAGTTCATAATGGTCGCCGGTGAAACGCCCGATCTGTTGCGGATGCCATTCCTCGTCCGCCACCCAGCGCGCCCGCTCGGGTGTGAACCGGAGGACGGCCTTGCGTTTGGGTTTTCCGGAGAATATGCCATAAGCGGTGGCAAAGTAGGCATCGAGCTTGGCATCGGGAATTTCCTTAGGCGGTTTCTTCAATATTTGCATTTCGAGGATTCGGTCTACGGAAAAGCTGCGCAGCGCCTTCTTGGCGTGATCCCAAGCATCGAGATACCAATTGTCGCGGTAATGAATCAGGCGCTGCGGCGATATATCGCGCACGGTGCGCGTATCGCGCTCCCGGCCGTGATAGTGGATGGTTAAGCGTCGGCGCTGAAGCACGGCGCCAGCGACGGTGCGAAAATACTCTCCCGCCATTTTGCGCGAGGCTATGCGCAGGATACGCACACGTCGGCCGACTTCGCCCTTCGACAGATGTTTCGATTTCAGTATCTGCTCAATTCTATCGCGTAATGGGGCGAGATGGTTTTCCAGGAGGCCGGGCTGGACATTCGCGAGCAATTGGTGTGTCGCCAGCAAAGCGTAAAGTTCAGAGGCGTTGAACCAGAGACCGGGAAGCTCATAGGGATGCTGACTGCTGCCTTTATAGGTATATCCGTTTGTGCGCCGGTCATATTCAATGGGCGCGCCGAGATACTCGCGCATTTCTTTAATGATGCGACTGATAGTTGCGCGTGAACACTCCAGGTTTTTCTGTAACGTGCTATGCGTGACGGGGTATCGCGCGTTTAAAAATATATGATGCAGAGCGTAGATGCGGTCAAAAAGGTCCATGCGTCGCCTCCCTCTGCTGTGGTGGATGGATACTGCTTAATTGCGTCGCGGATGGGCTGCAGGAATTTATCTGAATGTTTTTAGAATGATGCTGGATGAGAAAGGCGCGGATTTCGGAACTGTTGAACCACAGACCGGGCAGTTCGTGGCGCGGGTTGTCTGGGTCGTCGTAGAGCCGGTAGCCGCGCTGTTCCCGGTCCCAGGGAATCGGCGCGTTCAGCCGCTCGTGCAGGTATTCGATATCGCGCTTGAAGGTGGCACCGAGACGCCGAGTTCATCCAGGAAATCCCGGATCGGCACCACTTCCCGGTTGCGCAGCATCCGTTCGATCTTGTAGAAGCGCTCGGTGCGGTCCATTCTCCGGCCTCCCTGTTCCTTATAGTGAGAGCCATGAAACAGGATTGATCGCTATATGGCAAGCATTTCCAGACAGCATTTCCAGAAATGGCCGGAACATAATATAGGGCGTCTCTGAGAGTTCAAAATGCAGGGAGGGAGGGTTAAGCCCTACGTGTCTGCTGAATCAATATGATTTTGTCATGATTTTGTCGGGTTCGCCGCTGTCGCGGCTTAACCCGACCTACATGAGAGACAATTTGTTGGTGGCGCAAGGCGCGCCCTGCACAACATCATCATAATAACGGTGCGTGGAACGCACCCTACGAAACTATGGCGTATGCGCGCCTAGCATGCTCAGCCGTTCGGCTCGGCGGCTTGATGAATCCGGATTCGCCCGAATTCGATAATCCAAAGGCGTCCGCTGACATTTTCCTGCTTGAGACCCGCCACCAATTGTCTGGCGAGGGTGACCAGCGTACTGACCAGCGCCTTCCCAGAAGGACGCAGCACGACAATGCCTGCCGTCGGTTCCGGCGGGAAGCGCAGAACATTGCCGAAGTCGAGATCGAGCGTGACGAGGCATCGTTGTTCCCGTCGGCAGACATCGTAAATCGTCTCATCGGTTACGCCGTGAAGTTTTTGATCGTGAACGGTCAAGGCATCATGACCGGCCTCGCGTAGAACGCGGGCAATAGCAAGCCCGAGATTCTCGTCGAGCTTGAATTTCACGCCGACTTCTCGATCGGCAATGGCACGTAACGCTCGCGCGACATCTCCGCGCCATAGGCGATCGCGGCGAGGATATCCTCATGCTTGAGGGCAGGGTAATCCTCCAGAAATTCTTTTTCCGTCATGCCCTCGGCGAGGTTGTCGAGTATCAGCGACACCCAGATGCGTGTGCCGCGGATGCAGGGTTTGCCGAAACAGACGCCCGGATTAATCGATATGTGTTTGAGCAGTTCTTCACGTTGCATAAATAGCCACCATCAAGTCTTTTATATATACAGTTGGACGTCGTTACCCGGTCTGCCAGGCAGGGGTTTCTTTTTATGGCTCAACGCGGATTCGTATGGGCCGTTTTCCCTATGGTTGACTCGTTTCGAGAGGACAGTATAGGGTAATTCATGGGTTGTGACTCCTCAGTGAAAGGGAACGTCGATGAAGCGTGCGCGCACCTGGTGTGAACTGTACTCGTTTCCCGGGTTTCGGGCAGCGACAAAACTCAAGGGTGTGTTCGGCGATCCGGATGTGCGTGTGGTGCCGCTGCGGCGTAAAAAAAGACCGGGACGTGTTCGTCCTGTAGCCGCCAGCGCTGTTCGGTCTACGACCGGTATGTGGCGCGGACGCGAGATCTGGGCGCGGGTGGATTTCGCATTGAGCTTGAATTTGAGCGGGCGCGCGTAAGCTGTCCGGATTGTGGGGTGCGCATGGAGTATCTGGACTGGTTGACGCGCAACCCGCGGTACACGGCGCGCTATGCGCTGCACGTGGGGGCATTGGCACGCACGATGACCGTCAAGGACGTGGCCCGTGCCGAACGGCTGCACCACTCCACCGTTAAGGACCTGGACAAGCTGTATATGGCTGAACAGCTGCGCCGCCACCCGATGCCCGCCACCTCGGCGATCGGCGTGGATGAGATCGCCATCCGCAAGGGGCACGACTACCGCGTGGTGGTAAGCGACTTGGAACGCCAACGACCGATCTGGTTTGGCGGCGCGGGACGCAAGCAGGAAGACCTGGCGCAGTTCTTCGCCGCCTACGGCAGCAGGCGCTGTGCGGGTCTCCGAGTGGCGGTGATGGACATGTGGAAACCGTTTCGCCAAGCCACGCACGAACACGCCCCGCGGACGCAGATCGTGTTCGACAAATTCCACATCTTGCGCCATCTGAACGATGCGCTTGATGCGGTGCGCCGAGCCGAGTATGGACGGGTGCAGGGCAAGCATCGCCGCTTCATCAAGGGGAACCGCTATACGCTGCTGTCGCACCGGGAGAACCTGGACCTCGATGGCCGCCAGGCGCTCAAGACCCTGCTCGCCGCCAACCGGCGGCTCAACACCGCCTACCTGCTTAAGGAATCGTTCGGGCAACTGTGGGACTACTCGAGCGAGGCCTGGGCCCGAAAGTTCTTCGAGAACTGGAAAGACGCACTCAAGTGGCAGCGACTCAAGCCGTTCGAGAAGTTCGCGCAGATGATCGAACGTCATTGGGACGGCATCGTTTCTTACTGCAAGCCCGAGAACAAAGTCTCGCTCGGCTGCGTCGAGGGGTTGAACAACACGATTCGTGTCATTCAGCGTAAGGCCTACGGCTTCCGCGATGAACAGTACTTGGCCATGAAGATCATTACGCATTTTTTGCCACCGCTCCCGGATCATGCAAAAATCACCCATACGAATCCGCGTTGAGCC
>JBGPBL010000010.1:0-50140 GCA_041481225.1 Sulfurifustaceae bacterium
CTCGTGGGTATTTCCGATGAGCGCCTGCAACGCTTTGCCCGCCAGTACCAGGGAAAATCCATATTTGACCAGATTATTATTGGCGGCGGTCGCGATGACGCCGTGGTCGTGGACACCATTTCCGGCGCCACCATCACCGTCATGGTGGAAAACGCGACCATCATGCGCTCGGTCCGCCAGGTGGCCGAATCCCGTGGCCTCACGCCATCGTCCGCGATCCCTCAGGCCGTATCCGGAAGGCTTGAACATGAGGAGGAAGAATCGCACGAGGAGAAGAAGGAATCTCATCCGTTCGTTCCGATGGCACCGGGCAAGTCCATGGAGCCGGCGCCAGCGAACAAAAAGAAATACACCGGCGCCAACTCGTCTACCGACAAGTCCAGATCGATTTACGCCAGGATGGCGGCGCAGGAAGAGCCGATCTGGGTGGTGGCGTGGCACAGCCGCATGTTACAGATCGTGGTTCTGTGTGCCGGACTTTTCTATCTTTCCCTGATTCTTGTTTTTCAAGACTGGCTCGCGCGCCATCCGAAATTGCTGATCTACCTGCGCGATGGTTTCCTGCTCTACACCGTCTTTTTTATCGGCTGGTATGGTTTGGCGCAGCTCTCTATTGTGAACGTACTCACCTTCGTGCACATGGCCTTGCACGATTTCCAATGGGAGAATTTTCTTATCGACCCAATGATGTTTATCCTCTGGTCGTTCGTGGCGGCGACACTGTTATTGTGGGGTCGGGGCGTGTATTGCGGCTGGCTGTGTCCCTTCGGCGCCATGCAGGAGTTGACCAACCAGCTGGCACGCCGCTTTGGCGTACGGCAGTGGGAATTCCCGGCCATGGTCCACGAGCGGCTGTGGGCGGTGAAGTACATCATTCTTATGGCCTTGTTCGGCGTTTCGCTGCAATCCCTGGCCGATGCCGAACGCTATGCGGAAATCGAGCCGTTCAAGACGGCCATCACCCTGTGGTTCCAGCGCGAATGGGGTTTCGTGTTCTTCGCCGTCGGGATGATTCTGGTGTCGATCGTCAATCGCAAGTTTTACTGCAAATACCTCTGTCCGCTGGGCGCCGCACTGACGTACCCGGCGCGCTTCCGGATTTTCGACTGGTTGCGGCGCCATCGTGAATGTGGTCGCCCGTGTCAGGTCTGTGCCCAGGAATGCGAGGTGCAGGCGATCAAGCGCAATGGTGAGATCAACCCCAACGAATGTCACTACTGCCTCGATTGCCAGGTCACCTACTGGAACGACCATAAATGCCCGCCGCTGGTCGAAAAGCGCAAGCGCCGCGAACGGAGTGTGCGCGCGAAGGAGTTGGTGCTGGGCATGGAACAGGTTATAGGCCAGTCAAAGATGGACGATAGCCCCTGCGATGGGTGCCGCGGTAAAAATGACGATAATCCGTGAAGATGCCCCAGGAAGCTTAACCAGAATACTCACCTAAAAATTACGTCACACATGCAGCAATACCTAAGTAAGTGAGGCTATTAAGCAGCCTAATTGTGATGTTTTTGATCCATATCAAGGAGGTGCAAGGGTTACCCTTCTACATTCCGGCTGATGTTTTTTAAACTAACGTGAGGAGTCCACGCTATGAGTTACAAGAACACTAGGCTGGCCGCCAGTTTTGCAGTTTTGGCGGCGCTTCCGTTGACTATGGGGGCAGCATTGGCGGAGGAAAAACCCTCTGGCCATCCAGGAACTCCAGAAACGGAAATGCGCTACAAGGGCGCACCGGTACCGATCAAGCCCGAAGAGGCCGAGACGATCGTGACGCCGAAGGCGCCGGCACTTACCGAGGCTGAATTCACCCGCGCGAAGCAGATTTATTTCGAGCGCTGCGCCGGTTGCCACGGCGTGCTGCGCAAGGGCGCCACCGGCAAACCGCTGACCCCCGACATCACGCTCAAGAAAGGCACTGACTACCTCAAGGTGTTCATCAACTACGGCTCCCCCGCGGGCATGCCTAATTGGGGCACGTCCGGCGTGTTGAGCGATCAGGACGTGGACCTGATGGCGCGGTTCCTGCAGCACGAGCCGCCGACACCGCCGGAATTCGGCATGAAGGAAATGAAGGCGACGTGGAAGCTGCTCATTCCGCCAGCAGATCGTCCGAAGAAAAAGATGAATACCCTCAACCTGGATAATCTCTTCTCGGTGACGCTGCGCGATGCTGGACAAATCGCACTGATCGATGGTGACAGCAAGAAGATTGTCAGCATAATAGACACCGGCTATGCGGTGCATATTTCACGCATGTCCAATTCGGGGCGATATCTATACGTGATCGGACGCGACGCGCAGATCAATCTGATCGACCTGTGGATGGCGCAACCCGCAAATGTTGCCGTGATTAAGGTGGGCCTTGAGGCGCGTTCGGTTGAAACCTCCAAGTACAAGGGCTACGAGGATACCTACGCGATCGCTGGATCCTACTGGCCGCCGCAGTACACGATCATGAAAGGTGACACGCTCGAGCCGCTCAAGATCGTTGCCACCCGCGGCTTTACGGTGGACACACAGGAGTATCATCCTGAGCCGCGTGTAGCCTCGATCGTGGCCTCACATTTCCACCCAGAATTCATAGTGAATGTGAAGGAGACCGGCCATACGTTGATGGTGGATTACTCCGACATCAACAACCTCAAGGTGACCGACATCGGCACCGAGCGCTTCCTGCATGACGGCGGTTTTGATTCCACCAAGCGGTATTTTATGGTGGCGGCCAACCAGCGCAACAGGATCGCTGTCGTGGACTCGAAGGCAGATAAGCTTGTAAAGCTGGTCGACGTGGGTAAGATCCCGCACCCCGGTCGCGGCGCGAACTTCGTGGATCCGAAGTATGGTCCGGTGTGGGCTACGGGGCATCTGGGCGATGACACTATCGCCTTGATCGGCACCGATCCGGCAAATCCTGCGGTACACTATCAGGGACATCCGCAGTACGCCTGGAAGGTGGTGCGCTCACTCAAGGGCCAGGGCGGTGGGTCACTGTTCATCAAGACCCATCCGAAGTCCAAGAACCTGTGGGTGGATACCGCGTTGAACCCGGCAGCAAGCGTGAGTCAGTCCGTGGCCGTATTCGACATCAATAACCTCGACAAGCCGTTTGCCGTGGTAAATATTGCTGAAATGTCGGGGTTGGGCGAGGGGCCGAAGCGCGTCGTGCAGCCGGAGTATAACAACAAGGGCGACGAGGTCTGGTTCTCGGTGTGGAACGGCAAGACCCAGGAGTCGGCGATTGTGGTACTCGATGACAAGACGCGCAAGCTCAAAGCGGTAATCAAAGATAAGCGTTTGATCACCCCCACGGGCAAGTTCAACGTCCATAACACACAATACGACGTTTACTAAAGTAGTGGCATGATGGGGCGGGAGAAATCCCGCCCCACTCTTATGTATAGGGAGAGCAGGTGGATATGCGCAGGCCCAGGCATAGAACCAGCATGATCCTGACGTGTGTGGTTATGTTCATGCCGGCCATGGGCTCGGCGGACATGACGGTTGCGCGCCAGACGGAACTGTTACACCTTCTCAAGCAGGATTGCGGATCGTGTCATGGGATGACGCTGCAAGGCGGTTTGGGGCCGGCGTTGACACCGCAGGCATTGAACGGCAAGCTCGATGTGATGCTGCGCGACACGATTCTTAATGGGCGTCCGGGTACGCCTATGCCACCGTGGAAGGCCTTTATGAGCACGCAGGAAGCGGACTGGTTGGTGCAGGTGTTGCAGCGAGGTTTGATCGATGCACAGTGAATACAGGTCCGTCTACCGTCTTGTCTTTCTCTTCATGTTATGGGGTGGCGCGCTTTTCGGTTGCGTCACGCCACGTGGCAGCGGTGATCTTGGCATCATCATTGAGCGTGCGCGCGGCAGCGTACAGGTCATCGAAACTACCCACCATACCTCGTTGGCCAAGATCACCGGTCTCGGTGACCTGTCGCACGCATCCGTGGTGTACTCGCGCGATGCGCGTTATGCCTACGTCTTCGGTCGCGACGGCGGGCTGACCAAAATCGATTTGTTGCGCGGGCGCATTGAGAAGCGCATCGTGCAGGCGGGCAATAGTATCGGCGGCGCGATCTCGCAGGACGGAAGCCTGATCGCCACTTCCAATTATGTGCCGGGCGGCGTGAAAGTGTTTACCGCCGACACGCTTGAACTGGTTGCCGACATCCCGGCCGGCTCGGGTGACAGCGCGCACCGTTCCAAGGTGGTCGGGCTGGTGGATGCGCCGGGCAACCGATTTGTGTTTTCCCTGTACGATGCTGATGAGATCTGGGTGGCGGACATGAAAACACCCACGCAGCCGAAAATTTTCCGTTTCCAGAACGTCGGTCACCAGCCTTACGATGGTACCGTGACGCCCGATGGTCGTTACTACATTGCTGGCCTGTTTGGCGAAGATGGACTGGCACTGCTGGATTTGTGGAATCTCGATGCAGGCGTACACCGTATCCTCGGTGGCTACGGTCGCGGCGACACGCCCCTGCCGGTCTACAAAATGCCGCATCTCGACAGTTGGGCCATGGCGGCCGATCAGGCCTTCGTGCCGGCCGTGGGGCGACATGAGGTACTGGTGATCGACCAGCAGAACTGGAAGGAAGCCGGGCGCATCCCGGTGCATGGCCAGCCGGTGTTTGTGGTGGCGCGTCCGGACGGACGCCAGGTCTGGGTCAACTTCGCCTTTCCGGACAACGACACGGTGGAGGTCATCGACACGCTCACGCACAAAATCGTCAAGACCCTGAAGCCGGGCAAGGCCGTGCTGCACCTGGAATTCACCCCGCGCGGTGAGCAGGTCTGGATTTCGGTGCGTGACGAAGATCGCGTCGATGTGTACGACACCGAGACCTTCAACCGGGTTACCTCTCTGCCGGTGGACAAGCCGAGCGGCATATTCTTTACCGTGCGGGCGCACCGGATCGGATCATGAACGAACTGCAAAGAAATCTGCTAAATGACTTCCAGCACGATTTTCCGCTGTCGCCGACCCCCTATGCGGGCATGGCGGCGCGTTTGGGTGTGACCGAAGCCGAAGTACTGGCTTCCCTGCAAGGGCTGAAGGAAAGCGGCGCCATCAGCCGCATCGGCGCCGTGGTGCGTCCGAACCAAGTGGGCACGAGCACGCTTGCCGCCATGGCGGTGCCGCCGGCAGAGCTGGAAGCGGTGGCGGCGCTGGTCAATGGCTACACCGAGGTGAACCACAACTACGAGCGCGAGCACCATCTGAATCTCTGGTTTGTGACAACCGCGCCAGATGCGGCGCGGCTCCAGACCGTGCTCGCAGAAATTTCCGCGCGCACCGGTTACGAGGTGTTGTCCTTTCCGCTGCTGGAGGATTACCACATTGATCTGGGGTTTGAGCTGCGATGGACATGAGTCTCGCACAGACCGTTCGACATCCGGTGTCTTCGCTGGTGGATGACGTGGATCGGCGTTTGCTGGCCGCTATCCAGTACGGCTTGCCGCTGGTGTCGCGGCCCTATGCCAACATCGGCGTAGGTTTGGGTTTGTCCGAAACAGAGGTCATCGCCCGTCTGACACGGCTCAGGGAGGCCGGCGTGATCCGCCGTTTCGGTGTGGTGGTGCGCCATCACGAACTTGGCTATCGCGCCAATGCCATGGTGGTATGGGATGTCCCCGACGATCAGGTGGTGGAACTTGGGCAGTGTCTGGCCGGATTCGATTTTATTACCCTGTGCTACCGTCGTCCGCGGCATTTGCCCCAGTGGCGCTATAACCTGTATTGCATGATCCACGGTAAAAGTCGCGAGGAGGTGCTGACGCATCTCGAATGGATGGTCGGCCGCTGCGGCCTGCAAAGCCTGCCGCATGAGGTGCTGTTCAGTCGCCGTCGTTTCAAGCAGCGCGGTGCGGTGTATGTGGCGGGTGCCGCCGCGAGCAGGGAGCAGGGGGCCGTCTAAAGAATGGACGCCATGGATCGCGCCATCGTAAACAGTCTTCAGGGAGGGTTTCCCGTCACCGAGCAGCCGTTTGCCGACGTGGCGACGACTTTAGGTCTTTCCGAAGACGACTTGATTTCCCGTATTGGTAATCTTCTGGTGCAAGGCACGCTTACGCGATTTGGCCCGATGTACCATGCCGAGCGACTGGGCGGGGCACTGACACTGGCGGCGATGAAAATACCGCCAGCTGAATTCGATCGCGTGGCGGAGATAGTAAACAGCTTTCCCGAAGTCGCGCATAATTATGCACGCGACCATGCGTTCAACATGTGGTTTGTACTGGCAACCGAAACACCCGAGGAAATCGGACGGGTGATCGTCAAGATTGAACACAAGACCGGCCATATTGTGCACAATATGCCGAAGGTTGAAGAGTTTTTTGTGGGGCTGCGTTTCGAGGCATAAGGGCCACATCGATGCACGCGGCGCAAATCAAAACCTCGAGTGTTGAGTCCGATACGATGCCCATCGATACCACGGACCGTCGTATCATCGCCGCCACCCAGGCGGGGTTGCCGCTCGTGACGCGCCCCTATCACGCCATCGCTGAGCAACTCGGGATCGAACCGCAAGAAGTAATGCAACGCATGAACCGCATGTGTGAATCCGGTGTGATCCGCCGGATCGGCGCGGTGCCAAACCACTACGCCCTCGGTTACCAGGCGAATGGCATGTCGGTCTGGAACGTGCCCGATGACCGGGTGAGCGAGCTGGGGCGCAAGATTGGCGACCTCGATTGTGTCAGCCACTGCTATCATCGTCCCCGCCATTTACCCGACTGGCCGTACAACGTCTTTGCCATGGTACATGGGCGCGATCGCGCCGAGGTGGAGCAGAAGGTGAAGCAGATCGCCGAACTGCTGGGCGATGCCAATCAGGGCCACACGGTGCTGTACAGCACGCGAATTTTGAAGAAGACCGGACTTCGAATCAGCGCCTGATCATGTTTCGCATCAGCCAATACATGCAGGAACTGGCCTCGCCCACATCGCTGGGGCCGAAACGGCATCCGCCCGGACCGGTGGTGATCTGGAACCTGATCCGCCGCTGCAACCTCACCTGCAAGCACTGTTACTCGATCTCGGCGGACAAGGATTTCCCCGGCGAGCTGTCGCTGGACGAGGTATGCAGGGTTATGGATGATCTGAAGGTCTTTCGCGTGCCAGTACTGATCTTGTCCGGCGGCGAACCATTGCTGCGGCCAGATATTTTCGAGATCTCGCATCGCGCCAAGGCCATGGGTTTCTACGTCGGCCTTTCCACCAACGGCACGTTGATCGACAACTCAAACATCGACCGTATCGCCGAAGTCGGTTACGACTATGTCGGCATCTCGATTGACGGTATCCGTGAAACCCATGACCGTTTCCGCCGCCTCGATGGTGCATTTAATGCCTCGATGCAGGCCATTCGCCTGTGCCATCGGCACGGGATCAAGGTTGGCATGCGTTTTACCATGACCCAAGACAATGCCGCCGAACTGCCGCAGCTCCTGCAGCTCATGGAAGACGAGGACATCGACAAGTTTTATCTGTCGCACCTCAACTACGCCGGCCGCGGCAACATCAACCGCAAGGACGATGTGATTCTGAAAACCACGCGCTGGGCGATGGACCTGCTGTTCGACAAATGCTGGGAGTACACCAGCCGCGGATTGCACAAAGAATTTGTTACCGGCAACAACGACGCCGATGGCGTGTATTTGTTGTATTGGGTACGCCAACATTTCCCCGAAAAAGACGCGCACATGCGCGCGAAACTGGCGCAATGGGGCGGCAACTCTTCCGGCGTCAACATTGCCAACATCGATAACCTGGGCAATGTCCATCCCGACACCTTCTGGTGGCATTACACTCTCGGCAACGTGAAGGAGCGGCCGTTTTCGCAGATCTGGCAGGATACGTCCGACCCGCTCATGGCCGGCCTGAAAGCGAGCCCGCGTGCCATCAAGGGACGGTGTGGCGCCTGCCAGTATTTCGACATCTGTGGCGGTAACACCCGCGTGCGCGCCCATCAGCTCACGGGCGATCCCTGGGCCGAAGACCCGGCCTGTTATCTGACGGACGAGGAAATCGGCGTCTCCGGCATGGGCGAACGTCTGCAGAACAGGCCCTACACCCGTATCCCCGTTACCGCCATAAACAAATAACGTGGTCACAGACGTCGCAGAACTCGCAGAGAAAGAATCAACCGCATGAATGCCCGCCGGCGTTTTGTCTTTCTTTTTGCTGTGTGCTCCGTGTTCTCCGTGGCGAACGTCTTTGCCGACGTGACCAGCCTTTATGGCCAACACTGCGCCGAGTGCCACGGCGCGGATCGCTTGGGAAAGATGGGTCCGGCTCTGCTTCCGGAGAATCTCGGCCGGCTGACGCGCGACGAAGTCCAAACCGTGATCAAGGAAGGCCGGGCGCTGACGCAGATGCCGGCCTTTGGCGCCAAGCTGTCCGCCGATCAGGCCAAGTTGCTGGTCGATTACATCTATTCCCCGGTGACGCCGCCGCCGCGCTGGGAGGCGGCCGACATCCGTGGCTCGCAGGTGATTCATAACAAGCCCGGGAGCCTTCCGGACAAACCGGTGTTCAAGGCCGATCTGCTCAATTTGTTCATCGTGGTGGAGGTCGGTGACCACCACGCGACGCTGCTGGATGGCGACAAATTCGAGCCGATTCTGCGGTTCCCGACGCGTTTCGCGTTGCACGGCGGTCCCAAGTTTTCACCGGACGGGCGCTATGTCTATTTCGGTTCACGCGATGGCTGGGTCAGTAAGTTCGATATTTACAATCTAAAATATGTCGCCGAGATCCGCGCCGGCATCAACATGCGCAACATTGCGGTGTCGAGTGACGGGCGCTTTGTAATTGCTGGCAATTACCTGCCGCATACACTGGTGATACTGGATGCCCGGGATCTATCCTTGATCAAGGTGATCCCGGTGCTGGACGATGCTGGCAAGAGTTCGCGCGTGAGTGCTGTTTACGATGCCGCGCCGCGCAAGAGTTTCATCGCCGCGCTCAAGGATATTCCCGAGGTCTGGGAAATTCCCTACGACGAGAAGGCCGAGCCGATCTATCCCGGCCTCGTGCATGACTATCGCATGGGCGAGGCGCTGGCGGAAAAGGGGCCATTTCCGGTGCGCCGCATCAAGCTCGACGATTATCTCGATGATTTTTTCTTTGACCAGTCCTATGAACATCTGATCGGGGCTGCACGCAATGGCAAGAATGGCCAAGTGGTAAACCTCATTGTTGGACGCAAGATCGCGGACGTGGATTTGCCCGGGTTACCCCATCTGGGATCGGGCATTACCTGGGACTATCAGGGTACTTCGGTGCTGGCAACACCGAACCTCCAGGAAGGCATGGTCACCGTCATCGACATGAAAAACTGGAAGACCATCAAGCACATTAAAACCCTCGGTCCGGGGTTTTTCATGCGTTCGCACGAGAACACGCCGTACGCGTGGATCGATGCCTCTTTCAGTCCGAACAAGGACGTGATCCAGATTCTCGACAAGAACAAGCTTGAGATCATCAAGACACTCAAGCCGTCGCCGGGCAAAACTGCGGCGCATGTGGAATTCACCCGTGACGGCAAGTATGCGCTGGTGAGTATCTGGGAGATGGACGGGGCGTTGGTGGTCTACGATGCGCAGACATTCAAGGAGATTAAACGTCTGCCGATGAAAAAACCCTCGGGCAAGTACAACGTCTATAACAAGATCACCCGTTCATCTGGAACGAGTCACTAGGTCTAATTAAGCTCCTGACCGGCGATGTGCAGGGATGCACAAGTCCAGGCCCGCACGGGAGTGCGCTTGAGCCGCGTGGCGACAGAATGGACCCCCACAAGCGCATGCGAAGATCCAAGCCTCGAGCGCGTGCGCTTCCACAAGGTCCTGGGCGGGGCCATAAGGGCCAAATGACATCTGTCTTCGTGTGGCTATGTGGCCGCTGTCCAAAGACGCGTCCGGGAGGCGACAGTTTTTTGCCGGTGGCGTAAGATGAAACGCGAGCAAACAGGAGCAGGACCCATGGCAGAGCGACTTACAGACTCCTTTGGTCGGCACATCGAATATGTTCGCCTGTCGGTGACAGACCGCTGCAACCTGCGTTGTTTTTATTGTCTGCCCAAGGACTTCAGCGATTTTGTCGAGCCGGAAACCTGGCTAACGTTCGATGAAATCGAGCGCATCATGCGCGTCTTTGGCGAGCTTGGCGTGAGCAGGGTGCGGCTTACCGGCGGTGAGCCGCTCGCGCGCCGCGGTCTGCCGGAACTTGCTGCGCGCCTAGCGCAGCTTCCGGGCATCGACGATCTTTCCCTGAGCACCAACGCCGTACTGCTCGCGCACAAGGCCGAGCCGCTGCGCGCGGCCGGCGTGCGCCGGCTCAACGTGAGTTTGGATACACTCAAGCCCGGGCGTTTTACCGAGATTACTCAGGGCGGGCACCTCGACAAGGTGCTAGATGGCCTGATGACCGCGAAGCGCGCCGGATTCGCGCCCATCAAGATCAACATGTTGGCCCTCAAGGGCGTTAACGACGATGAGTTCGAGGACATGGTGGCGTTCTGCCTCGAACACGACTTTACGTTGCGATTCATCGAGACTATGCCGATGGGCTCACCGGGGCAGGAGGCCGTCAGTCATTATCTCGATCTGCAGGAAGTGAAGCAGCGTCTGGCGGCGCGGTTTCCGCTGATTCCGGGCGTAATGCCGGGAGGGGGACCCGCGCGTTACATGCAGGTGGCTGGCACCGACCTGCGTATCGGTTTCATCACGCCGATCTCGCAGCATTTCTGCGAGACCTGCAACCGGGTACGGCTGGCGGCCGAAGGGACGTTATACCTGTGTCTCGGGCAGGAACACAAATACGAACTGCGTCCGTTGCTGCGCAGCGGTGCGGATGATGCCCAGCTCAAGGCGGCCATTCTTCACGCGCTTACCCTCAAGCCCGAGCGCCACGAGTTCCGCGAGAAACCGCAGCGGGTCATCCGCTTCATGTCGATGACAGGCGGCTAGGAAAACAAACCCATCTGTGGCTGCAAATAGTTTAAGTTGAGGTTGCTACTACTTTACGCCCGAGGCCACGAGGTACTCGTGGGGAATCGACAGCCTGCCGTCGTGTACAAAATCCCGGGCGAAGCGCCCGACTTCATCCCGAATCTTGTTGCGCTCGTTTTGCGGCAGCGCGTCATACTGTTGCTTCAGGATGTCCGAGGCCTCGACCGTGTCCCAGTAGTCGTCGAATGACTTGAACTGATAGTCGAATATTTTCCGTACTACGGAAAAACCGGAAAATCCTGCCGTGCTCAGCAGGTCTTCGAGCAGGCCGGGCGCGCCCAGCGACGTGATCTTGGCGAGCGGTGGATGCAGATCCTCCGGCAGCCGTTCACTGAAAACCTGAGACGACCAGTGCATGGTCGGCATGGTTTCCGGGGTGCTCCACACGGCGAGCGCGAAACGTCCGCCTGGTCTGAGCACACGCCGCATTTCCTTCAAGCCTTGCAGCGGATCGGCGAACAGCATCACGCCGAAGCGGCACAACGCTCTGTCGAAATGGTTATCCTCAAACGTCAGCTTTTCCGCCGGCATGCACTGGAAGGAAATCCCCGGCAACCGTTCCTTGGTCACCTTGGCCTGCGCCACGCGCACCATGCCATCCGCGGCATCGACGCCGAGGATGTGTGTGTGGCCTTTCATGCGACGTGCCAGCGTCAGCGCCGGTTCACCGGTGCCGGAGGCAAGATCGATGATCCGTTCTCCCGGTTTGGCATCGAGCGCGGCCAGCAGGGCCTCGCCTACCGGCGCAATATGTGGCAGCCACAGGTCGAATTTTTCGGCGATCTTGTCCCAGTCGGGTTGATTGTTTTTTGCGCTCATGGCGTATCTCGTTTCAGAACTCGGTGGAAAGAGTATCACATTGACCACATCCTGTTTTATGGTGTTAAGTAGGGCGAAATCGCACGGTCACTGCTGCTAGAGTATGGGCTTTGTGCGTAGGAAGCTTCTTGAAAAGCGGTCGGCACGACGCTCGCCTGGATTTCATAAGGATAAACGCTATGGCAAAATTGTTCTCCGAGTTTCGGTTACGGAATGTCCTGTTTCGGAATCGCATTTTCGTTTCGCCCATGTGCCAGTATTCGGCCATCGATGGCATGCCGAATGCCTGGCACGTGGTGCATCTGGGCAGCCGCGCCGTGGGCGGCGCCGGGCTGGTCATGGTGGAAGCGACCGGCGTCAGCCCCGAGGGCCGCATCTCACCCTATGACCTCGGCCTGTGGTCGGACACGCAACGTGATGCCTTTCGTCCCATTGTGCAGTTCATCAAGGAGCAAGGCGCGGTCGCTGGTATTCAACTGGCACACGCCGGACGCAAAGGCTCGACCGATGCGCCATGGCTCAACGGCGGCGGTCCGGTGACGAAAAATAATGGCGGCTGGCAGCCGCTGGCGCCGAGTGAGCTGCCCTTTACCGCCGCGCACACGGTTCCGCATGCACTGACCAAGGCTGAAATTGATGCCGTGGTGCAACAGTTCGCGGACACCACGCGGCGCGCCTACGCCGCCGGTTTTGATGTGGTGGAAGTCCACATGGCCCACGGCTATCTGCTGCATGAATTTCTCTCGCCGATCACCAACCAGCGGACGGATGAATATGGCGGCAGCCTTGAGAACCGTGCGCGCCTGCCGCTGGCCGTGGCCAAGACCGTGCGTGAGATCTGGCCGGCGGAACGGCCGGTGTTTGTGCGCCTTTCCGCCACGGATTGGGTGAACGGCGGCTGGGATCTCGAGCAGTCGATTCAGCTCGCGCGCTGGCTCAAGGAATTGGAGATCGACCTGATCGACTGTTCCAGCGGCGGTCTTGTTGCCGATGCCAAAATTCCCGCCGGTCCTGGATTCCAGGTTCCTTTCGCCGCGGCCATCCGCGCAAAGGCCGGGATTCCTACCGGCGCGGTGGGCTTGATCACCGAGCCTTACCAGGCGGAGCAGATCATTGCGACCGGCCAGGCGGATGTGGTGCTGCTGGCGCGTGAATTTCTGCGCGATCCTCACTGGCCGTTGCATGCGGCACGGCGGCTCAATGTGGACCTGCCGTGGCCGAAACAGTACCTGCGCGCCAAGGCGTGAGCGAAAAATCTCGCGCTGCCGTGCGGGTAGGCGCCGCCTTCCGCCATCTGCCTACGCCGGCGAAAATTTTTGGCAAACACCTGTTTCCCTGGCGCCCGGGCAATCGCTTTGAATTGCTGCTGGACGGCCGGCAGTTTTTCCCGCGCATGCTGGAGGCCATCGAGCTGGCGCACCGTTATGTGTTGCTGGAAATCTACCTCTTCGAATCGGGCACGGTCGCCGCGCGTTTCATTGACGCTTTCGTGCGCGCCGCTCGCCGCGGGGTGACCGTCAAGCTGTTGCTCGATGATTTCGGCGCCACGGGCTTGGCGATGCCGGACAGGCAGAAACTGGTCCAGGCCGGCATTGACTTACAGTTCTATAACCCGGTTCGTTTTCGCAACCACCTGCACAACATTTTCCGCGATCACCGCAAGTTGCTCATTGTCGATGGCGAGGTCGCGTATGTGGGGGGTGCGGGCATTACCGACGAGTTCGACTCTCCCTTGCACCCAGAACAAAGCTGGCGCGAGTCGGCCGTGAGAATCAGCGGCCCGGTGCTCGTAGACTGGCAGGTGCTGTTCCTGCATGTCTGGAATCGTCACGTCGTGGAACCGTTTGCGCTGCCAGCACCGACCCCGCGGATAGAGGCGGAGGGAATGCTCGGGCGTGTTTCCGTGACCACCGCGCTGGCGGTGCAAGACATCAAGCGTTCCTTATACAACCGCGTGCGCCACGCCCAGAGCCGGGTGTGGATCACCACCGCCTATTTTGTTCCTTCACGCAAAGTTCGGCGCGCGCTCAAACAGGCGGCCCGGCGCGGGGTGGACGTGCGCCTGTTGCTGCCCGGCCCTCACACCGACCACCCCGCCATCCGCCACGCCGGACGCAGGTTTTACAGCATCCTGTTGCGCGCAGGCGTGCGCATCTTCGAATACCAGCCGCGTTTTTTGCACGCTAAAACCATTTTGTGCGATGGCTGGGCTTCGATCGGTTCGAGCAACCTCGATCGCTGGAATCTGCGCTGGAACCTTGAGGCCAATCAGGAGGTCGATGACGCGCTGTTTGCCGCCATGGTGCAGCGGACATTCGAGGACGATTTGCGCCACAGCGTGGAGTACCGCTACGAAGATTGGCACCGCCGTCCCTGGCGCGCCCGCCTGTACGAACGGGTGTGGGGCCGGGTAGATATGTGGCTGGAAAGTCTGGGACGGCGTAAAGCGGCTCGTAAGTGGTAACCGGGCCTAGCCACGCTTTGCGCCCGTGAGCAGCCCGACGCAATAACGGCAGGCATCGGTGAACGTGAAAATCCCCGCCAGTTTTCCGTTTCGGGCGATCAATACCGAGCCAATGTAGTGATCGGCCATGTGGTTGAGTACGTTGACGAGTGGTTCATCCAGGGCAACGACGTAGACGTCCTTGCTGTGTAGCTTTCGGACCCGTATATCGCTGCCAATGGAGGTGTCGATGCCGCAATTCTCCGCCCTCTCGATGTCGCGCGCCGTGATGACACCGACCAGTTTGTCTCCTTCTTTTACCGGGAGATGGCGAATCTTGAATTGCGCCAGCATCGTTTTGGCGCTGCTGATATGGTCATCGATTTCGATGGAGTAAGGATAAGACGTCATTACCGATTCGATGCTGGGTCCCGAAGCCATGCGTGCCACCTTCCTTTTCTTCCGCGTTAATTTACATAACCATACCAGCCCACCGGCAAAACGCCACAAACGGCATCGTCCGGCTGAGTAGGATTGAAAATCAATCGGCAGTCGATTATGTTGCGATCCCTTTTGGGGTAAGCAGGAGTGGATGCGGAATGTATTACGAGCGGCAGGCGCTTAAGTTCGAATGCACCGGTTGCGGCCAATGCTGCACCGGGCGGGGTGATTATTACGTCGAGACGAGCCCGGCGGAACAGCGGCGCATCCAGAAATTTCTTGGCATTTCCTGGCGCTGGTTCCGGCGGCGCTACATGCACCGGTATGACGATGGTGTCGAGAGCCTAGCCTGGGACCGCGGGCAGCGGCGGTGTGTATTTCTGGATTCGGAATACCGCTGTCGTATTTATCAGGTGCGACCCGCGCAGTGCCGCACCTATCCGTTCTGGCCAGAGGTCGTCGATCAGCAGAAAACGTGGAAAGCCGAGGTCAAGCGTTGCGAGGGCATAGGGCGGGGTGGCGTGGTTCCGGTGGAACGCATCCGTAAGCTTTTGAAGAAGCAGCGGTCGTCTGGCTAAAGACAGGGGCCTCGTCCCCGGCCGTTATTGGGGCTAAACTAGCCATGCTCGCCATCCGCCAACACCCTTCAAGCACGTCATTCATGAATTCTCAGGAAGCAAAACAAGCCATGAAGAAGCACCTTGTGATTTCCGCCATCGGCAAAGACCGGCCTGGCATCGTCAATCAATTGTCCAAGGCGATACTCGACAACAACTGCAACATCGAGGACAGCCGCATGACGGTGCTGGGAGGTGAATTCGCCCTGATGCTGTTGATCTCCGGCACCTGGAACGCCATCGGCAAGCTGGAGGCCATGGTGGCATCGCTCGAGAAAAAGCTGGACCTGGTTATCGTGGCCAAGCACACCGCCGCGCGCACCGCGAAGGATAACGCTATGCCCTACCTGGTGGACGTGGTGGCGATGGATCACCCCGGGATTGTGCACGATGTCGCCGAGTTCTTCTCCGGTCGGCACATCAATATCGAGGATCTGAACAGCTGGACCTACGCGGCGGCACACACAGGCTCGCCGATGTTCTCGCTCAGTATGACCATCAGTGTGCCGGCCGAACTTAACATCGGCAAGCTGCGCAACGAGTTTACCGAGTTCTGTGACAGCCGCAATCTGGATGCGACGCTGGAGCCGTCGCGGCACTAGGCCGGATCAGGCCGCTTATCCTTGCCGTCCTTCTAGTAGCTCGTGAATCAGCGGTGTGCAGATGATTTCCACGGCGAGCGACAGCTTGCCACCGGGAATGACCATGGTATTGGGGCGCGACATGAGCGCGCCCTGGATGCGCCGCATCATCTTGGGAAAGACGAACCGGTGCGGCTCGCGGAAGCGAATGACAATGATGCTTTCGTCCGGCATGGGCACGTCGCGCGCGATGAAGGGGTTGGAGGTATCGACCACCGGCACCCGCTGGAAATTGATATCGGTGATGGAGAATTGCGGCACGATAAAGTGTGTGTAATCGCGCATACGCCGCAGGATGGTTTCCGTCACGGCATCGGCTGAAAAACCGCGGACGTTCGTGTCGCGGTGGATTTTCTGTATCCACTCAAGATTGACCACCGGCACCACCCCAATCAGCAGGTCGACGTACTGGGCCACATCGACGCCGCCGTTGCTGGTTCGGGTGCCGCGGCGTTCGGCGACGATGGGATTGTGCGAGGGGCTCATTTTGCGTCGGGTCCAGTTGCGAGCCACTACCCCACCGTGCAGCCCTTCGTAAAACAGCAAATCCGTGCCGGCGGGAACCGGTTCCCAGGGCGTGAATGTTCCGAGCGGTTGCTTCAATTGTTCTTGATTGTCCTCCGTGACGTAGGCCCGCACCTGGCCGGTGCCGTGCTCGGAGTATTCCTTGAACAGGGCTTCGAGTTTGTCGAAAAGATTAACCTCGGGCCCGAAATGGGATAAGGATTTCCCCTCAGCGCGTGCTTGCCCGATGACACGCTTCATTTCCTCGCGTTCGTGGCGATGGAAAGACTCGCCCTCGACCACGGCAGATTTGATGCCCTCGCGGCGGAAGATATCCTGAAAGGCGTTGCGTACGGTGGTGGTGCCGGCGCCGGAAGACCCGGTGACGGCGACGACAGGAAATTTGCTGGACATGTAAAAGTGCCGCCTTCGTTATGCTTTCCGCTATCTTTTGGTATTTGGCTGCGCTGGTCAATGGGCGACATGCCGAGCCTTGTCAGAATGGCGGAATCGGGCAATTCACGTGGAGGGGGCCGAATATTTCCCGAGCATCCCGCCGGGTTAATGTGCCGGGGCGGGTTGTCGGGGCGTCCGGAAATGGTTTATGGAACTTCCGACCTTCCGCACTAAATGACGATGAGCTGGCGCTTTCCCTTGAGCCGGAGGTTGACCAGCGCCTCGTCGGCGCGGCGCAGCATCTGGTGCGGCTCTTCGCCGGGAGAGTAAAACGTGAGCACGCCGCCGAAGCCCGGCAGCGGAAAACTCTTGCCCTTGATGCTGAAATGCGACTCCTTGGCCCGCTTGCTTACCTTCTCGAGCGCACGTATGGCGTTGTCCTTGTCGGTGTTGGGTAGCAGCACCGCGAATTCGTTCTTGTTGTAGCGCGCCACCAGGTCGTAGCTGCGGAACCGGCCGAGCACCTCGTTCGTGTACTGGTTCAGCACGGCGGTGGCTGCCTCCTGACCGTGTTCCTCACCAATTGCGTCCAGATTCTCGACGTCGATCAGTGTCAGCGCCAGCGGTTCGCCGTGACGCTTCACGCGCTCGACCTCGGCCTCGATCTGCCGCAACAGCACGTCGCGCTTGGGCAGGCCAAGCGCTTTCTTGGTGGGCTTCTCGTCGGCGCGCGCACGCTTCCTGGCCTTGTTGAGTTCCTGACGCAGTTGTTCGCGCTCGGCCTCGACCATCTTGAGGTAGGCGGTGGCGTCGGAGAGTTGCCGCGTCATGACCTCACGCTCGTTCAACATCTCGTCCATGCTTTTCGTTAGCATTTGACGCAGGTCGTTGAGGTTCTGTTTCGTGTCCGATTCAGGGGCGCGCAGCGTTTCCAGCGCCATCATCGGTTTTTGTTCGGGCGTTTCTGTGCTTTCCATGGCAATGTTATTTGTTGGGCTGGTTGTTGGAGAGGGCGGCGAAATCGATATGGCCCGGGCCGCCGCTTGCGGGCGGATCGTATGGCCGGGTTTGGGCAGATACAGTGACAGATGTTGCTGGATCAGACGCGCCCGCAGCCGCATCGGCGCGGAGTACGTGGTGCGATCGCGGGTATAGGTGAGTAACTGATTATGGAGATAAGCGATGCAGGTGCCGTTGACGTAGTTCTTTTCGCGGCAATGGAGAACGGCGTCCTGAATTAATTGATACAGCTCGCCGCCATCCGGGTGATTTACGATGTGTTCCATGTGACGCGCCAACGCGCGCATCAGCCCAGGGTCGACCGAGTCGACGGAAAGGTGTTGGCGAACAACCAATATTGTTTTACTCCTAGCGGGGTTTGAACCTTTATTAATTTCTTTATCTGGTTGCTATTCTACATGCGAAAGAAAAAATAACAATATGTTGTGATGAGAAAATTTGAATTGCACTACCGGTTGAAGTGACGCGTCAGTCGATCAACCAAAGTGCGCTTGCCGAACACCGTGCTGTAGATCCGGCCGACGTCCCGAACCTCTTCCTCGCGCACGACGATATATTTACCGCCGGCTTCTTCGGTGAGTATCTGGCAAGCAGCGATGTCCCAGATGCGGTTGGCGTAGTCGACCGTGGCGTCCGCCGTGCCGATCGCGGCGCAGGCATGGGCGTAGCAACTGCGGTAGATGCGATGGTTCGGGTGCGCGCGGGTGATGGCGTCGAACAGGTGCCCGTCGTCGCCAAAGCGGGTGAAGTTGGATCGCGCCGACAACACCACGCGCTCGCTGCCGTCGATGGCGGCGGGGTCGATGTCGGTGAGCATGACGCGTTCGCCGTTTTTATGGGTGCCCATGCCATAGGCCGCGCTCACGCAGAGGTCGAGCATCGGGTGGTCGAGAATGCCCACGACCGGCTGGCCTCGGTAGTGCAGGGCGAGGATGGTGCCGAAGGTCGGCACGCGGTACACAAAATCCTCGGTGCCATCGATCGGGTCCATGACCCACTGAAAGGCAGCGCCCGGCCGGGTTGGCGGATATTCCTCGCCGATAACCCCGTGCTCGGGGAAATGCCGCTGTATCAGTCCGCGCAGGTGATCTTCGACCTTGAGATCCACGTTCGTGACATAGCTGCCGTCTGGTTTCTTCTTGACGTCAAAACCCGTGGCAACTGCTGCCCGGATGATTGTCCGCGATTCGACGGCCATTTCCAGGGCCCGGGCATAGAACTGTTCCAGATCGCGCGTGCTGATTTGGGAACGGATATCCATGGTTATTTCCTGACCCACTCGCCATCGATTTTAATGTAGACATGCTTGACCGCCGCCCATGCGACCTTGTGTGCGACCACTTCGCGGTCCTCGCGCGCGGCGTATTCCTCCCAGGCATTGTTGAATGCGGCCAGATAAATTTCCTGCGCATGCGGCGGGAGATGATTTCTCACGGACGCCGGTAGGTCGGAGGTCTCGCGGTAGGGCATGTGTCGTTATACCAGCAGTCGCCGGCGCGTCAGGTGCACCGCCATCAGATAGCCTGCCACACCATAACCGACGAGCACGGCGAGATGCAGCGGGATATGGCTCAGCGGCAGCCCCGCCACCAGCGGGCGGATGAGGTCCACCGCGTGCGCGAGCGGCAGAACCTGCACCAGGGATTGCAGCGCCACGGGCAGCGAGCTGACCGGGTAGAACACGCCCGAGAGGATGAACATGGGCGTGAGCACCAGCGTCACGTAATAATTGAAAAAGTCATAACCGGGCGCGAGCGCACTTATGATGAGCCCCATCCCCGAGAAACACAGGCCGACCAGGAATATCACCAGCGGCACCCACAGGGCATACCAGTCGTGCACCGCACCCAGCAGGGCCGCCACGCTCAGGATCGCTGTACCGCTGATGACGCATTTGGTGGCGCACCAGAGCATTTCGCCGGCGAGAATGTCCTGAATTTCGATCGGGGTGGTGAGTATGGCGTCGTACGTGCGCTGTGGGATCATGCGCGTGTACACCGAAAACATCGACTCGAAGCTCGCCGTGTTCATGGCGGAGGAAGCGAGAATACCGGAGGCGAGGAAGGTGAGGTAGGGCATGTTCATCATCTCGCCGATGAAAAGTCCCAAACCGTAGCCAAGCCCCAGCAGATAAAGAAACGGCTCACCAAAATTGATGACGATGCTCGGCCCCGCGAGTTTGCGCCAGACAAGGCTGTTGCGCCGCCACACGGCAAATGCCGCATCCCGAAAACGAGGGAGGAAGACGGTTACCATATATTAAGTGAGTGTAGGGTCAGCACCGCCCACCGCGGGACAGTCATCGAGGCCATAGAGGGTGGGCGATGCCCACCCTCGAATGTTTGAATGGTATTTTTGAGATAGCTTTTAGTCACGCAATTCCCGCCCCGTGAGTTTCAGGAACACATCTTCGAGGTTGGCCGGTCGGTGCAGAAAGGTGAGTTCAGGCATGCCTTCCAGGCGCTTGACCACCGCGCGGGCATCGTGCGTGTAGTAATAGGACGTATCGCCGATGGTATCGAAGCGTCCACCGCCGGCCGATTCCAGCGCGCGGCGGGCAAGCGCCTGCTCGCCGCGCACTTCAATCACTTCCGGCTCCACGTGTTTTTTGATCAGTGCCGTGGGTGCGCCCTGTTCCAGAATCCGGCCCTGATCCATGATGACCAGCGAATCGCACAGCCGCTCGGCCTCCTCCATGTAATGGGTAGTGAGCAGCAGTGTCTTGCCCACTTGGCGCAGGTCGCGCAGCCGCGTCCAGATCATGTGCCGCGCCTGCGGGTCGAGCCCGGTGGTCGGCTCATCGAGCACAATGAGTTCGGGGTCATTGATCAGGGCGCGGGCGATGGTCAGCCGCCGCTTCATGCCACCGGAGAGCGTGGCGATGCGGGCATCGGCGCGGTCCGTGAGGCCGACGAACTCAAGCAACTCGCGGATACGATTCGTCAGCATCCCGGCCTCAATGCCGAAGTAGCGGCCATAGATGCGCAGGTTTTCCGCGACCGTGAAGTCGGGGTCGAGGTTGTCCATCTGCGGCACCACGCCCGTGCGGGCGCGCACCGCGCGGCCCGCCTGTGGAATCGGCAGGCCGAAGACGCGGATTTCCCCGCCATTGATGGGTGATTGGCCGAGCAGCAGACGCAGCGTGGTGGTTTTGCCCGCGCCGTTCGGTCCGAGCAGGCCGAAACAGTTCCCGGCCTGTACGTTTAAATCAATCCCACGCACGACCTCCCGGTCGTTGTATTGTTTGCGCAGATTCGTGATTTGCACGACAGAGGACATGTGCTTACTCTACCGACTTCCTGGTGTAAACGGAATTTGGTGTTATTGGTTGGTGTCCATGAGGATTCATTAACGAATGGAGTAGATGAGTATGTCGAATCTGAAAGACAAGGTAGTGATCATCACGGGGGCGGTCGGCAACCTCGGCCGCGCCGTGGCCAGGCGCGTGCAGGCGCAGGGCGGCAAGACGGTTCTGGTGGACCGGTCGAGCGACCGGTTGCGGGAAACTTATGGCGACCTGAAGGGCGCCAACCAGCACTGGCTGGCGGGGGATATCGATCTGACCGATGCCAAGTCGGTAAACGCCATGATGGCCGAGGCGCACAAGCGCTTCGGGCGGCTCGACGGGCTGGTGAACACCGTCGGCGGATTTCGCGGCGGCAAGCCGGTGCACGAAACCGATCTCTCGGAGTGGGATTTTCTGTATGACATCAACGTCCGTACGACGCTCAACATGTGCCGCGCCGTGATTCCATACATGTTGCAGGCGCAGGGCGGGCGTATTGTTAACGTCGCAAGCCGGAATGCCTTTCAGGGCAGCGCTAACTACGCCGCCTACAGCGCCACGAAGACGGTGGTGCTGCGGCTTACCGAGAGCATGGCGGGGGAGTACAAGGCGCGCGGCATCAACGTCAACTGCATCGTGCCGGGCACGATCGACACCCCGCAGAACCGCGAAGCGATGCCCAAAGCGGATTTCTCCACTTGGGTTCCGCCCGACGATCTGGCCCATGTGGTTGTGTTCCTGCTGTCGGACGAGGCGCGTTCGGTCAGCGGTGCTGCCGTGCCGGTATACGGCCGCAGTTGAAGAAGAATCGCTGCTACACTGTGGTAATGGCCCATAGATCGTTTCCATACTAAAAAGCATGAACATAAAAACCCTGGCGTTACCTCGGGTACCGGCGCGCGGCTTGGGCAGGCTGGCGGCTGTGATGGCGGTCAGCGCACTGCTGGTGGCGTGTACCTCGCCTACGCCTGTGGCAGGCAATTCGAGAATGCCTGAGCGAAGCGCCAACTCATCGAGCATGGTCCAGAAAGATGGCCCGGTGAATGTCGTCGAACTGTCCGCACCAAGCGTGGATCTGGACGATAGCCCGAAGTTAGGGAGCGATGTCGCGAAGATCGGCATCGTCGAGTTTTCCGATTACGAATGTCCCTATTGCCGTACCTCACAAACGCAGTTGTTACCGCAGATCAGGAAAGAATATATCGATACCGGTGTGGTGCGGTATATCCACAAGAATTACCCGCTGGTATCGATCCACTCGCAGGCTGCGCACGCCGCCATCGCCGCGGTTTGCGCGGGGAGCCAAGACCGGTTTTGGGACATGCACGAAGCGTTATTTGCCAACCCGTTGCGCGATGCGCTGTATCCGGAACTCGCGCGCAAACTCAAACTCGATGAGCAAAAGTTTTCCGCCTGTTTGAATGATGTGGCGCCGCGGCAGGCGATCTACCGGGATGTTCAGGAGGCGCGCCGCCTTGGCATCTCTGGTACACCCTCATTTGTCGTCGGCAGGATCGAGGGTAATATGTTGATGGTTGTGGGCGTGTCCAAGGGGATGCCCTCATTTGAGGCCATTGTCCAGGAAGTCGAAATGCTGCGGAAATAATGGTCCTCAGACCAGAACATGATTGTGGCGTAAGGCGCCGCTTTAACCACGCTGCTGTGATTTGACAGTACCTTTTAAAGGTTTCTTCAACCTTTGAGTAAAGGATTTTGTAGAACTGGCAAAAATTAGTTACCAATATTCATAGTGTTGGGTTTATTTACATAGAGTAAATCTGGTTATTATCAATATTTACCTGTGAAATAAGTAAATCTTCCATATAACTGGAAATTAGAATAATTTGGCGTCGGTGATATTTACAATTTATTCGAATTTTCACTATTTTTCATGATGTCTTTCTAACTTATCTTATTGATAATAAAAGAAAAAATATTTCTGGAACGTATTGTGCATAGCAGTGCAGATTGCGAGCACTGATTTGAGAAATAACATCGGCGGTGCAGGTACTTGAGTGTAAGGTGCCATCAGAGCACACTCGCATGGCATAAAAATAAAAATGAAGCTATAGACAAAAAGGAAGTTTTGGGGAGGAAGAAAACCACGCCTGCGCTTTGCAATAAGCGTGGTACAAATAAATGTAAATGGAAAATGGAGATATCTTACATGCGGACCACACTAGGAAAGATTTCAGTAAAAACCAAACTGTTACTCCCCGCTCTGGCGTACATCGCCCTTGGCTACGCGGGACCGGCGTTATCGTCTACATTGGTCTTGAGCCACAGCACCACTTCTAGCGGTACGATAGGACCCGGGACTATCAATGTCCCGGCCAACCCCAGTTCGAGCAATTATGGGAATAGCTTTGGTGGTCCTACCACTCCATTTGTGGGAGTGTATGGCTTTTTTGACGACTACATTTTTACCATTCCTGGAGCGACGGCGAATTCCATCAGCACCACGATCGATCTAGGCAGTCTGTTGCAGATCACCAATTTCCAGGAGCGACTCTATGACTATGGTACGAACCCGGGCATTACCACGGGCGCTCCGATAGGCGGTGCGATAGATGCTTGGGTCACCCCGATCGGGATCGGTACCGTTGCCGTTCTGCCGACGACGGTATTAGTCCCCGGTACCTATGTATTGCAGATGAGAGGTACCGTGACAGGCCTCGGTGGGGGCAGTTACGCCGGGACACTGAATCTCGTCCCGGTTCCGCTTCCGGCGGCGCTGCCGATGATGCTGGCGGGTCTCGGGTTGCTGGGTGGTGTGGCGCGCCGCCGGCGCGAAGGCTAGTCTTGAACCAGAAGGGCTTCACAAAAAACCCGGCCGCCGCGCCGGGTTTTTTGTTTGCGGTGTTATCGAGAAGCTGCGGAAATTTTTAGACCAGAAACATGATCACGGCGTAACGTGCTGCCTTGCCCACGCCGATGAAGAGGGCGGCGGGCAGAATGCTCATACGCAACCATCCCGCCGCGAAACACAGCGGGTCTCCCACTACCGGCAACCACGAAAGCAGCAGCAGCGGGCTACCCCATTTTTGCAGGTGGGTTATGGCGCGCTGCTGGCTGGCCTTGTGCGGATGATCGAGCGGGAATTTGCGCGCCACCAGCCAACCCAACAGCCAGGTACTGATGCCGCCCAGGGTATTTCCCGCCGTGGCCACGCCAAACAGCATCCAGGGATTGTAGCTGTGTTCGTGCGCGAGGAAGGCGAGCACGGCCTCAGAACCGCCCGGAAACAGCGTGGCGGAGACAAAGGCGCTCAGGAAAAGACCCCACAGGTTCAGGTTATACACAGATATCGGCGGGAGCAGTCATGGATATTGGTTTCACGGCATCATGCCATGTCTTTATAATCGGCGAAACGAATCCCTGCAAAACATCGATATGGCGAATGATAACTCTGGATCGTGCAAACCGGCCGGACAGCTAAATAGTGGCAAGCTGGACAAGCTTGTGGCCAAGGCGCACAAGGATCGTGATGTGCGCCTCGCAGGGTACCGCGAGCAATCACTCAAGCTGCACCCGTGGGTGTGTGGCCGCTGCGGGCGCAACTTCACCCGTGAAAACCTGCACGAGCTGACGGTGCACCACAAGGATCATAACCACGACAACAACCCGTCCGATGGCAGTAACTGGGAAAACCTGTGCCTCTACTGCCACGACAACGAGCACCAGCGCTTCGCGCATCTGGTGCAGGGCGAGGGCATTGTGCTCAGCGCGGAAAAGAAAAAAGCCGCGACCCACAGTCCCTTCGCCGGGCTTCAGGATTTGCTGAAGGACAAGAAGTAGGCCTACCCTGAAACATAAACCCCTCACCCCGGCGGAGCAGCAGCGTTTTCACGCAGTGCGCTGGGGCGTGTATGCGGTTCTTGTGGCCTCCTACATGCTGGTATTTTTCCACCGCATCGCGCCAGGCGTGGTGGCGGGCGACCTGATGCAGGCATTTCAGACCTCCGGGGCGGCGCTGGGTTCGCTCGCGGCGACTTACTATTATGTTTACACCGTGATGCAAATCCCGGCCGGGGTGCTGGCTGATACACTCGGGCCGCGCGTGAGCGTTGGCATGGGCGCGCTGGTGGCCGGAGGTGGTTCCATTCTGTTCGGTCTGGCGCCGGATTTTGGTATCGCCTCACTCGGTCGTTTTCTGGTCGGTTTGGGTGTGTCGGTCGTATTCGTCGGCTTGATGCGCAGCAACACCGTGTGGTTCAGTGAACGGCGCTACGGGATGATCAGCGGCCTCACGATCCTGCTCGGGAACGTCGGCGCCATACTCGCCGCCGGGCCGCTCGCGGCGCTGCTTTTTCTGTATTCCTGGCGCGATGTGTTTGTCGGCGCTGGCCTATTTTCTTTGGTTATTGCACTCCTGACGTTCATTTACGTGCGCAACCGCCCGGAAGACGCCGGGTTTCCCTCGTTGCGCGAAATTGAAGGCAAGGCCGCCCACCTGCCCCGGGCATATCACTGGTTGCCTGAGTTGAAGAGCGTGGTGCGCAACCGCGAAGTATGGCCGGGGTTTTGGGCGAACCTTGGCATGACCGGCGGCTTGCTGGCCTTTGCCGGGCTCTGGGGTGTACCGCTCATGCGTGATGTGTTCGGTTTGTCGCGCGGTCAGGCCTCGCTTTACACCACCGTCACATTGATGGGGTTCGCCCTGGGCTCGATGGTAATGGGATCATTGTCAGATCATCTGCGCCGGCGCAAGCCAATTGTCGTTGTTTCCTGCGCTGCCAGCTGTCTTGTCTGGCTGGCGCTGATTCTGTTGCCATGGTCATCGGGCACATCCGGCTTTTTGTTGTACGGCCTGCTCGGTTTTTGCGCCGGCGGATTCTCCGTGACCTACGGTGCCGCCAAGGAGGTGGTCGCGCCGTCGGTGGCGGGCATGGCCATTGCACTGGTGAACACTGGCGCGTTTCTGGGTGCGGCCATCCTGCAGCCGGCCTTCGGCGGATTGATGGATCTCACGTGGGACGGAACGTTGGTGGAAGGGGTGCGGCGCTATGGCCTGAACGATTACCGCAACGGCCTATGGCTGTCGTTCGCTTTTGCCGTGGTCGCTTTTTTCGCGAGCCTACACCTACGGGAAACGTACTGCCGCAACGTGACGGTAGGCGAGTAACCTTTTTAAGATACCTTGTTACGTCCTGGCCCAATATCGAATCAGCGCCATGACCAGCGCGCGCGCCAGCAGTACGACAGCAAATCCCACCAGAAAACCCGCCAGCACATCCGTGGGAAAGTGTACGCCCAGGCTGACGCGCGAAAGGCCGACCCATACGACAAACGCCGTAAGACCCACGCGCCAGTAGCGGTTTAATACTGGCCACAGACTCGCGGCCACGGTGATCGCGAAGGCCGAGTGGCCGCTCGGCAGGCTGTGGCGGTATTCCGGCTTGCCGATCAGATGCAGGGACTCGGGCGAGAAAACAAGCGGAGGGCGCGGGAAGTCCAGCGTTTCCTTGAGCCAGTGGACAAGCGCGCCGTCGATGACGTAAGCCACGCTAAACACCGCGATGACTCCAAGCCAGTGCTGTGCCTCCCGGTGCGATTTTTGCGGACTTTGTGTCCCCGTGCGCGCAACGATCGCCGTCGCGGTCAGGATAACGAGCGCGAGATAGACGGGGAAGTTGTCGTGTTCGCCCAGAAAAGTGCCAAGTTGCATGAACCCATCGACGAATTTCCCACGGAAATTATTGATGGCGTGAAACAGCCAGGCGTTGGCACCGCCCCACTCGTAGAAGATTTCCTTCACACGGGTTTCAGGCGAGGAAGGCCATGGCGGCCAGCACCACGCCACCCGCCGCGCTCATGCCCGCGACGGCGAACAGCCATCGTTTGCGTGTCAGCACCGTGATTGAGGCGAGCGAGATC
This sequence comes from Sulfurifustaceae bacterium, assembly GCA_041481225.1. GTDB lineage: Bacteria > Pseudomonadota > Gammaproteobacteria > Acidiferrobacterales > Sulfurifustaceae > Sulfuricaulis. The sequence continues at coordinate 27,075 of JBGPBL010000010.1, forward strand.
GCGATCTGGATCAGCGTCATCGCTTGCTCGGAATGGTGCAGCGGATGCAGCAGGTGTGCGCTCATTTCATTGGCCTCTTTCGATTTTTCCTCGAGCACTTCAGCCTGGTGTTTGATCGTCTCTTTTTCCTGATTGTATTTTTCGACCTGTTTCTTATAACGCTCGGCCTTGGCGCCGCCGGCCATGTCTGCCGCCACTTCCATGAGGTGGCTCTTGCTGCTCTTGGCCTGGTAGTAATTCCACTGGTCTGAGGCCTCGGCTTTTTTCAGCACGGCCTCGTTTTTGTACATCATGGCCTCGTTCAGCGTGGTAGCGACGTGATAACCCACCACCGCACCGCCGGTGGCAAGCATGGCCGTGAAGATGGCAACCGATTGTGCCAGCCCGGGACCGTGCTGCGCCTGATGCTCGACTTCGTGATCATGGGGACCGTGCACATGAATGCCGTGACCAGCCATATTTTCTCCCGTGCAAAAATGATTGGAAAACGGTGCGCATTATACAACAAGGGCAAAAGGTAAGATAAGACGCGTCAACGCGGCGGTCGTTTTTGCTATGATGCCTTCCTGGCCTTCCTATACAGGTGCATTGGTATGAGCAATATCCAGATCATGGACCGGCCCCTGCTGGACAGGGTTTCCGCGCAGGCAAAGGAATCGCTTCGCCGCCGCCGGAATTACAATTTCCATGCGTCGGACAGCGAAGCGAGCCACCGGCTGCTGAATGCCATCGAGCCGGACTCTTATATACCACCCCATTGTCACAACGACCCCAGCAAGGATGAAACCATCGTGGTGCTGCGTGGGAAGCTGGGCATGGTGTTTTTTGACGGCAAGGGCAAGGTCATCGCCAAGACCGTGATCGAACCGCAGGGCGAGAATATCGGGGTGAACATTCTGCACGGGGTGTTTCACACGTTGGTCGCGCTTGCCCCCGACAGCATTTTTTTCGAATCCAAGGCCGGCCCCTATAAGCCGCTCACGCCAGAGGAAAGGGTGGGTTGGGCGCCGAGTGAAGACGATGCACAGGCCGCGTCTTATCTGGAATCTCTGAAACAATTGTTCAGATGATCACGGTATTCTTGTCAGCGAAGCAGACATGACCCTTAACCAACTGTGTTGATATGCATCAAGGCAAAGTGTCCCATCTTTATGTAGTTTCCCTGACTTTTCGGAGAAAGTAATGCGCGCAACCAAGACCACCGTGTATTGGGTCATCATCGGCCTGCTCTTGCTCACCATCGTCGGTTTGGTGTTCAAGTTTATGGTGTTGGGCAAAACCGAAACCGCCGTGGACGGGAGACAGGCCGTGGTCCTCGATCCGTCCGAGCGGGCATTGGTGTTAAATGAGATGCGCCGGTTTCTCTCCGCGGTACAAATCGTGTTGGAAGCCGCGGACCGCGGCGACACCGCCGCGATTGTGCAGGCCGTGCGCCCTCTGGGCATGGTGGCAACGCAAGACGTGCCTGCGACACTCGTGGCTAAACTCCCCCTTGAGTTCAAAATGCTGGGGCATGGGGTACATGCGGATTTCGACCGCATCGCCATGGATGCGGAAGCCTTGGCAGACGCCCGCCATGCGCTCCAGCAGATGAATGCGGTCATGAAAAAGTGCGTGGCCTGCCATGCGGTCTACCAGATCACGGCCACGCCTACCTCCCGGTAACTCTGCCAAAAATCAGGGGGTCTTTGCACCCCCCGGATCCGTCTTTGATCTGGATCAAGCGCCCAGATTCATCCTGTGATTATCATTCGCTGTTATTGGCGAAGAGGCAGGAATCATGTCCAACCCACAAGGCTCCGCACAAATGGCGGAGCCGATACCGACCATCGGTTACACCCTTCACGGCAATCGTTATCTTAACGTAACCAACCGCTGCACCCTGCGCTGCGCTTTTTGTCCGAAGTTCAATGGCGAATGGACGGTGCAGAGTTATGCGTTGCGCCTGCGGCGCGAGCCGACGCTTGAGGAAATCATCCTGGCGGTAGGCAACCCGGAGGAATATCGTGAGGTCGTGTTCTGCGGGCTCGGCGAGCCAAGCCTACGCCTCTACACGCTGCTTAAGGTGGCCACATATCTGCGCAACCGGGCGCAGCGTATTCGCCTCAATACCGACGGCCTGGCCAACCTGGTGTATGGGCGCGATGTGACCCCGGATCTCGAGGGTTTAATCGATGCGTTGTCCATCTCGCTTAACGCCCAGAACGAGGAGGTCTATAACCGTCACTGTCGTCCGGCACTACCCGGTGCCTATGGGGCGATGCTTGATTTTGTCCGCCGCGCACGCGATTTCGTTCCCGATATTACGCTGACGGCCATTGATGGACTGGCGGACGTGGACATCGCCGCATGCGAGAAAATCGCTAAAGACTTAAAGGTGAATTTCCGTCGCCGTGTGCTCGACGTCGTGGGTTAGGCCTTCTTGCAGGAATGACAGTCAATAGAAAGATGGAACTGGTCTGCCCGGCCGGCAGCATGCCGGCGCTGAAGGCCGCGGTCGATAACGGCGCCGACGCGGTGTACCTCGGTTTCCGTGACGGCACCAACGCGCGCAACTTCCCGGGGCTCAACTTCGACATGAACGAAGCACGGCAGGCGGTTGCCTATGCCCACCGTGCCGGGGCGCGTGTATTCCTCGCGCTCAACACCTACCCGCGTCCACGGCAGTGGGAAAAATGGCGCAGCGCCGTGAATCAGGCGGCGACGCTCGATATCGATGCCCTGATCCTGGCGGACCCGGGCCTCATGGATTACTGCATGCAGACCCATCCCCACCTGCGCCTGCATCTTTCGGTGCAGGGCTCGGCCACCAGCCACGAGGCCATCGATTTTTACGCCCGCCACTTCAACGTGCAGCGCGTGGTGTTACCACGGGTGCTGTCGCTGACACAGGTACAGAACGTCATGAAGCGGGTAAATGTGGAGGTGGAGGTTTTCGGCTTCGGCAGCCTATGCGTGATGGTGGAAGGGCGATGCACATTATCTTCCTACGTCACCGGCGAGTCGCCGAATTCGAGCGGTGTGTGTTCGCCCGCCAAGAGCGTGAAATGGGAAGAGTCGGCCAGCGGTCGCCGTTCGCGTTTGAACGGCGTATTGATCGATGTCTACGCGCCCGAGGAACCGGCCGGTTACCCGACATTGTGCAAGGGACGGTTTGAGGTGGAGGGCAACGTGTATTACGCAATGGAGGAGCCGACCAGCCTCAACGTGCTCGACATCCTGCCGTCGCTGTATCAGTCCGGGGTGGCCGCGATCAAGGTCGAAGGTCGTCAGCGCAGCCCGGCCTACGTGGCGCAGGTCACGCGCACGCTGCGCGCCGCTATCGATGCCTGCGCCGCGAATCCGGTGGATTTCATCCCACGGCGAGAATGGCTGACGCAACTCGACAACGTGGCCGAGGGACGCTGCCACACCCTCGGTGCGTACTCGCGTCCCTGGCAATGAAACTCTCGCTTGGACCGATCCAGTATTTCTGGGACCGCGAGCGCGTGTTCGATTTCTACGCGCGCGTGGCCGATGCGCCGGTCGATATCGTGTACCTCGGTGAAACGGTTTGTTCCAAACGCCGCGCGCTGCGGCTGCCGGACTGGCTGGAATGGGGCGAGCGCCTTACCGCCGCCGGCAAGGAAGTCGTATTGTCGACATTGACCCTGGTGGAAGCCGAATCGGAATTGTCATACATGCGGACGATTACCGGGAATGGCCGTTTCATGGTCGAGGCCAATGACATGGCGGCCGTGAACATACTTTCCGGGCGCGCACCGTTCATCGTCGGGCCGCATGTCAACGTGTACAACAGCCGCACGCTCGGTCTCATGGCACAAGCCGGCGCGCGCCGCTGGGTGATGCCCATGGAGCTGGATCGCGAAACACTCGCGGCGATCCAGTTGAACCGTCCGCAAGGAATGGAAACCGAGGTATTTGCCTTCGGGCGGCTGCCACTTTCCTTCTCTGCGCGCTGTTTCACCGCACGGGCGCACAATTTGCCCAAGGATGACTGTGACTTCCGCTGTGCCCAGTATCCGGACGGGATGCCGCTGCGCACGCGCGACGCGCAGCCCTTTCTCAACGTGAACGGCATCCAGATGCAGTCGAGCGGAACCTACAACCTGATACACGAAATCAGTGTGTTTGAGGCGTTGAACGTCGATGTGCTGCGGTTGGCGCCGCAGAGCCAGGGTATGTTCCAAATCATCGAGGCCTTCCGCCGGGCGATGGATGGCGCTCTGAGTCCGTCCGAGGCGTCAACGGCGGTCGCGCCCCACCTCGCGGCCGGTACCTGCGACGGGTACTGGCACAACGCACCGGGGATGGATCAGGTGTGGCGCGAGTAACAGGGTTTGGGAGATTTTGTTCGATTTTCTTAATGCACACCGGTCCTGGCGCTGAGGTATTTGCCAAGTGTGCGCTGAAACACGGTTGTGGCCACGCTGCCGAGTTGATTGCCCAACACGTCCCGGAAGTGTGCCTCCCAGTCGTATTCAAGCGCATCGAGCAGGTTTTTCACATGCACCCCGGTTTCCGTGTCGCCCTCAATGCACAGGCGGCGGCTGAAGAAAAGGGTATCCGGGTCTTCACGGCGGGTGGCGAGCTGCCAGAAATCCGTGACCGTCCCGCTGATGCGGACATCGGCCTGTCCCGGCGCCGCCGGGAGCAGCCGGCCGCTTTCGATCCGGAAATGGATCCGGCTTGAAGCGTCCTTGAAGTGGATGCACACGGTTTTTCCGTTGAGTTCCGGCAAGCGCGCGGCGATGGGCTGTCCGCGCAGCAGGTGATTGAAGGCACGTGAAAGAATCTCCGCGTGCACGGTGTCAGGCAGCAGCTTGAGCGGCACAAACAGGGGATGAGGCAGCATGGCAGTCCAGTGGTAAAAAAGAGCTTCTTTATATAGCTTCCGTGACCAGGAAAGATTGACTTGGGTCAAATCCAGCGCCGCTTCCACGCTCTATTGTGAGCGTCCCATGAAATATAAAAATCTGCGCGAGTTCATTGCCCATCTGGAGGGCCAAGGCGAGCTGAAGCGTATCTCCGTGCCCGTGGACCCGCGATTCGAGATCACGGAAATCTGCCAGCGCACGCTACGGGCCGGGGGCCCGGCGCTGTTGTTTGAAAAACCGAAAGGCTCGGACATCCCGCTGTTGGGTAATCTTTTCGGTACCACGCGACGCGTGGCCCAGGCCATGGGCCGTGAATCGCTCGAGGAATTGCGCGAGGTCGGCAAGTTGCTGGCCTTCTTGAAGGAACCGCAACTCCCGCGCGGGATCGGCGATGCGTTCGACAAGCTTCCCGGTTTCAGGCAACTGCTGCATGTGGTGCCACGCGTGGTGAATGACGCCCCGTGTCAGAAAAATGTGATCGAATGCGATGCGGTGGATCTGTCACGGCTGCCGATCCAGACCTGCTGGCCCGAGGACGCCGGCCAGCTTATTTCCTTCGGCCTGGTTATCACCAAAGGCCCGTATAAGGAACGGCAGAACATCGGCATCTATCGGCAGCAGGTGATCGGCAAAAACAGGGTAATCATGCGCTGGCTGCCCCACCGCGGCGGGGCCATCGATTTCCGTGAGTGGAAGGAGACGAACCCGGGCAAACGCTTCCCGGTGGCAGTGGTGATCGGCGCTGACCCGGCGACGCTGCTGGCAGCGGTGACGCCGATCCCCGACACGCTTTCGGAATTTCAGTTCGCGGGCCTGCTGCGCGGCGCGCGCAGCGAGGTGGTGTCCTGCGGTCATGCCGCGCTGCAGGTGCCGGCCTCAGCCGAGATCGTGCTGGAAGGGTTTGTCGAGCCGGAAGAAGAGGCGCTCGAAGGGCCATTCGGCGATCACACTGGTTATTACAATTCACAGGAAAAGTTTCCGGTGTTTACCATCGAGCGCATCACCCACCGGGACCGACCGGTTTATCACAGCGCCTACATGGGCCGCTCACCCTACGACGAACCCTCGGTGCTCGCCATGGCGCTCAATGAGGTGTTTATTCCGCTGTTGCAGAAACAGTTTCCGGAGATCGTCGATTTTTACCTGCCGCCCGAGGGTTGTTCCTACCGTGTCGCCTGTGTGAGCATCAAGAAACGCTACGCCGGACATGCGAAACGCATCATGTTCGGTGTATGGTCCTACCTGCGCCAGTTTACCTACACCAAGTTCGTGATCGTGACCGACGACGACGTCAACGTGCGCGACTGGAAGGAGGTCATCTGGGCCATGACGACGCGCATGGACCCGGTGCGCGACACGCTGCTGGTGGAAAACACGCCGATCGACTACCTGGATTTCGCGAGCCCGGTGTCGGGGCTCGGTGGCAAGATGGGGCTTGATGCCACCAACAAGTGGCCGGGCGAAACCACCCGGCCCTGGGGCCGGCCTATCGTTATGAATGAAGAAGTCAAAAAGCGCGTGGATGAGATGTGGCGCAGCCTCGGCATCTAGAAAAGTTCTGGAAAAGCATCCCCCTTCCCCATGGATATGGGGAAGGGGGGTTAATCAGAATCTCCCTGGATCATCCTTTGCCCCGTCGGTTCATATGCCCCATCGCTATCGCCACATGTACTGATAGCCGACCACGATAACATTGACCGAGTAGTTCGGCGCCTGCTCGAGGGTCGGCAATACACCGGAGAGCCCACCTAACTGCATGCCGTCATAGGCCCAATCCTTGGACTTCATGTGCGCGTATGTATAGCCCACCCGCGCTGTTGAAGCCTTGTCGATCTTGTAACTGCCGTTAAGACGCACCTCGATCGTATCGGTAGTGACGGTCGGCAGGGCGGCGGCAGCTATGTAGTAGGCGGCGACCGTATTCCCCGCAATTCCGGCAAGCGGATTGTTCTGCCAGTTCCCGCCGTTCACATTGTTGTCCGAGCGCGCTCGGGTAAACACCAGATCACCCACGACATCGATCTTCTGAGAAAAGAAGTTCTTCTTCTTGAACTCAAGACCGAGCGTGTCGACCTTATCGAGCATGTCCGCGGACCAGTTAAGACATCCGTCGAGTTTATTGTTGTTATTCCTTTGCTGCAATGTGGTGTACGGATCGCAACCGCTGTTGCCAGAAAGTCCCGAAACGCCGTTCACGGTCGTTGTGTTGCTGTTTGCAGTATAGGAGTTGCCCGCACTTTGGGAACGCTGATCTTCATAGGTATAGAAGACGGTGAAACTGAGGTCCTGGCTTGCGGCATAGGTCCCATCGAGATTCAGAGCCCAACTCTTGGCCTCCTGTAAGCCGTAAGCTGAATCGGAGTAATCGTCCTTGTTGTAATCAACCCCGGCCTGAAAGGAGAGCTGGTCTGTGGCCTGCCAGTCGATCGACGAACGCAGCTTGTCACGATTACGATCAGCCATGTTGAACCGTCGCATGCCGATGAGTTCGCTGATCCGGTTGTTGTTGGCGTAGAGTGTGTTAGACAGCGCGTTGTTGCTCGGAAAGAACGTATTGTTTACGAAGACACCGCCGTTATAACCGAGTACGGGGCCATATCCGGTCAGGCCATAAAGCTGCAGCGCTTGATAAGCCGACATTGTCTGTCCGGCGGGAATGACATTCGCGTAGGGGACTAGGGCAAGGAAGGCGTTATCGTTGTACCCCCCGACCGTGCGCTTGGAACGGGCATAACCGACCCGGCCGCTGACGTTTTCGAGCACACTGTTGCGATACTCGGCGCTGAGCGTGTTTTCCTTGGTGGTCGCCGCATCCACGCAGTCGATCCAGGTGGCGTTGTTGCACGAACGGTCAATTGTCTGGTACTCGAGTCCGCCCTTCAGCCACTGGCCTTGGGCCATACGCCAATCCGCGCCCAGGTCGAACTGGTCGAGCTTCTTGCTGTAGGGCCGGTTTGCGTTTGCGTTTTGCGCGAGAACCGCGCCATAGGGATTATTCGGACCAGCCGGGAAACTGGCATTGGCAGCAGGGGTTTCGCTGGCGTCAGCGTATTGATAGATGTTCACCGGCGTGCGGTTATCCCGGTTATCATACTTGTAGCCCGCGGACAGATTCAGATCGTTGGTCGGTTTGGTCGTGAGCTTGATATTGAACGCCTCGTTCACCACCAGCCCTTCCAGCGATGAAACCGGCACTACCGGCGTGCTGGCGTCGGTCAAGAAAGAGTCGTTTTGCGTACTGCGCGCGTACGATCCGTTCACCACCAGTTTGGTGGTCTGCGAAAAGTTATAGCCGCCGGTCAGGCTGAACTGGTGAAACTGATTGCTTGGCGCGCTGCTCATGGTGGCGAATGTAGGCGTAGCCAGCGCCCAGTTTTGCCACGTCACGGAGCGGATGTCATTATGGAAAATCGATCCATAATAGGCAGCCTGAAAGAATTTCTTCTTGTCCGTGTAATTCAAGCTCGCATTGAATTGATCGGTGCTCTGACTTATTGGATCGGGAATGATGGTTGAGATGTCACCGCCGGTGGCTCTGGTGACGGTCCCCATGGGCTTATTGCCGTCCTTGTTCTCGTGACTGACGCTGAACTTGAAGTCCAGTGTAGGGTCGAAGTCGAAGTCGAAGCCGAACTTGCTTTTGGTCCGCTTGGTGTAGAGATCGAAGGTGTGGAAAGCCGGGAGATCGGCGTTCTGGATCCCGGCTGAAGTGGCAAGCTGGCCGGCGCTGGGTGGTGTCAACACGCCCGTCACCAAAGCGCTGGACTGGGCGACCGCTGGCGACAACACTCTGGCGTTGGGGCTGGTCGCGCTAACCTGCGGCAAGACCGGAACCAACCAACTACCTGGCAACGTCAGGTTGTTCGATCCGGCGCCGGAGTACGGCGTCTGATAGCTGTCGGAGCGGTTCCGACGCAATTCGTCGTAACCGAAATTGACCCGGAACCTGCCCTGTTCGCCATATTCGGCAGTCACGTCACGTGTTTCCAGGCCAAGGTCGGTGCCGGTAATCCGCCAGCGCCGGGCGTCATCACTGTCGTAGGTTCCGCCACCGCGCACGTCGATGTTGCCGACGCCGTATCCACCCTTTCTCTCCAGTCCGTTGTACTCGCCAAACTTGTAGGAATCCTTGCCAACATGACCGGCTCCAACTTCGACGTAATTGGTCGGTCTGGTTTGTTCAATCAGTTCAGCGTTTTCACTTGCCACCCCGGTTTTTGCCGCTGGTGCCGGCATATTCACACCGGCGTCAGTGGCCGGGGCAGCCGGCGTTACGGCCTCTTGTGTAATTTTGTCGGTTTCAGTGTCGGCCGACTGGGCGTCCGGTGCCAGAGCCAATGCAAGGAGCGCACTGCACACTGCGGCAACCGAGGCACGGATGGTAAGCAAATCCTGATTCGTTTTCATGTCATGCTCCCCGATTCGTAGTAATTACCGTTGGAACTTGGCGCCAGCCGGATGGTTGGAGCCATGCACCAGCACGTGGCAATTGAGGCAGGCGCGCGCACCCATCTGGGCGCGGGCCGACGCGTTCGCCAGCGGATTGATGCCATTGACGGTGGTCACGTTACCGCCCTGCAGGTTGGCGCCGCTGTTGATCTGAGCGGCATGGTCGCCGCTGTGGCATTCCTGGCAGAGCCATGGCACCCGTGCTTTCAGCAGCGGCGCATTGGTGGAGCCGTGAGGTGTGTGGCAGTTGGTGCAATCATCTGTCACGGGGCCGTGTTCCCAAAGGAAGGGGCCGCGCTTTTCGGCGTGACAGGTGTAGCAAGTTTCGTTGACCGAATTCTTGACCAGCAGCTTCGGGCCGGTCGAGCCGTGCGGGTTGTGGCAGTCGCTGCAGGCTACCTTCCCGGCTCCGATCGGATGGGTCGAGATGCGGTGGGTTTGGGCGCGCTGCTCCTTGTGGCAATTGAAGCACACCTCGGGTTGCGTGACCTTGCTCAGTACCGGATCGGCCTTCACGTGAATAGCGTGGCAGGAGGCACAAGGAATGTCGCGGCTTTGATGCTGACTGCCCGCCCAATTCATCCGTAAGCCGGACTGGTGACAGGTGAGACACTCTTCGTTTTGCGCCTGCGCCTCACTCGGCTTATAGGCTTTGCTCTTGGTGCCGAAAACGATATCTGGTTTAGGCCGCCCTTTTTGATCAGATCGCGCTTTGAAATGTGCTTCACTTATACCGTGACACGACTGACAGGTAGGAGTACGAGAATCCGCCTTGACACCATGACGGGTCTGATAGATTGACAGTACCGGTTGGGCATCGGTTTCATCGTGACACCGTGTACAAACCGCATCCTCCTTCAAGGACGTCGCTGCATCTTTTGGGGATTTACCCAGTTCTGGCAGGTTATCCGCAGCCAGTGCAGAAGAGGCTCCCCACAGGGCGCCGATGAGCACGCACAGCCTCATCACTTGTCGCAAGAATTTCATATTGTAACCCCCGTCGTTCTTCATCTTCGCCGTTACTGTGACCACATCGTATTTGCACTTCTCCCGCAATGGTGGCGATTGCAAACCTGGCCGCTTCGCCATCGAATTTACTCGTGGCCTTGGGAAGATGGTGCGCTATTTCCTTATGATTGATCGTCGCTACGAGATTGATGTTATGTAACTACGCGTGATAAGCATTGATTGAAATCAATCATTTCCGTTCTTCCCAAGGATTTACCCAACGTAGATATAAACGGGTAGCCCTGAATGGATAGGAGGGGGGTAAATAGAGCGTTCGTGGGCGTAGGGCGGCACCCAAGCGTCACTCACTGGTCAGTTATGGCGAGTTTTTTCTTAATAAAATTAAGTACAGGCGAGCAATGCGGAGCAGAAGCTCCATCACTAATAATTTCTCTGTCTTGAACTTCTACCGCTGCCGTAGCGCGAGATGGTCGATCTGAACGCGCCTGCTGTCGCTCGCGTTTGCAAATCAAGACGGGACCGCGGGGATCCCGCTCGATCTGTGTCAGCTAAGGCCTGTCTTTTTACTCGTGGCCCTTGGGCAGATGGTGCGCTATTCCCTTGTGACAGTCGATGCAGGTCTTCCCGCTCTCGCGCACAAATTCCAGTGAATGTTTTTTCTGGGCGCTCTTGTCCTGCTTCTGTAAATCCATCGACTCAAGCGCATGGCAATTGCGGCATTCGCGCGAATCCGTTGACTTCATGGTCTCCCATACGTGTTCGGCGAGTTCCAGTCGATGGGCCTCGAATTTCTCTCTGGTGTTGATGGTGCCGGCCATTTTGTGGAACAGCTCGTTCGTGGCCTTAATCTTGCGAATTATCTTGTAGATCCACGGCCGTGGAACGTGACAGTCCGGGCAGGTCGCGCGCACGCCCGTGCGGTTCTTGAAGTGGATCGTCTCCTGATATTCCTGGTAGACGTAGTCCCGCATTTCGTGACACGACGTGCAGAAAGCCTCCGTGTTGGTCGCCTCCAGAGCCGTGTTAAACCCACCCCAGAAAATAATTCCCGCCACGAACATCAGTACGCCGCCCAGCGGAAGCCACAGCAGATACCACTTATACGGTGGGTGCCATAACTTAGGCCAGCGTCTTTCGGGTTCTTTGCCTTCTGTCTGGTCCGACATGCCGTTATCCCCCTTGGTTCGTTCTTAGTGCAGGTTTGCGATTCACACGGAAGAAATTTTCCACCCGGCCTATTTGAAGCTGCCGTAGTAATTGATCAAGGCCTCGATCCCCGCCTTGTCCACCTTCTTCAACATCGGTTGCATCTTCTTGGGCGCTGTGCGCTTGCCGGAAGCGTAGTCCTTGAATTGATCATCGAGGTAGGACATCCTCTGGCCCGCCAGGATGCCCGAGTCGTCAGCCGCAACGCTCCCACTTTCAGAATGGCACTTCTCGCAGTTATTCTCGTGAATCTGCTTGCCCTTCATGGCCAATGCCGGATCGAACTTCTGCGTGGCCCGGACAAATTTCTTCCCGGCAAAATACTTGGCCACTTCCTTCACGTCTCCCTCGCTCAGGCCTTTGGCGACCTTGCACATGTCGGTTTTTGTCCCCTTCTTTTCCCCGGCCCGGATTTTCGTTTCGGGACATGGCCTTTCCTTTTGCTGGTACGCCGTCAAACTGTCGCTCAGGTATGGCGTGGAATAACCCCCGATGATCGGTACATCCGATTCTGTGCTGGCGCCATCCTTGCCATGACAACTCGCGCAAGTTTCAACCAACTTCGCTACATCGGCGGCGTAGGCGCCGTTCGCGAGCGATAAGCCAAATAAGGCACTACACATCAGCAGGGAAAATCCAGTAGCTTTATGCAGCATGGTATTGTTCTCCAGTTTGATCATATGGTCGAAAGTGTCTTTCCCGCGTTCCCTAGCCAATTAATGTCCTATCCTTCGCACCGAGCAGGGGGGTGAGCAGTTCTCTCTCACTCCCCTGCCGGCTACTAAGCATTACGTATCAAGCATGGCTTAGAACCCAAACATCGCACGAATCGTGAACCCATTATCGGTGAGATGCGCTTCGTTGGTGGCAACGCCGAGTGTCGGTATGACCCCACCCGTTGCCGAATCTTCGAAGCGGTGATGGCGATACTCGGCAACCAGCTTGATATTCTGATCATAAAGGTGCTGCCAACCAACGATAATGTCGTTTTCTTTTGGTGTCGACCTGGTTATGCCGGTGACGCCATTAACAGTCGAGCCTGTGTCGTTAAAAGCGTCGCCCTTGACCCAATCGTAGCGTAGGTACGCAACAGAAGTTTTCGAGTACGCCCAGTTGAGCTGGTGGAAACCGCCGTGCCATTTGAACTCTTTACCGAACCCGGTGGGATCGCTCTCGTGGTTCCACATCAATTGGTTATCAAGCGACACGGGAATGCCGTACGGGGCCAGGCTCAGCGTAAAGTCAGGCCCGATTCTCGTAGCTTTGTTGGGGTCCTGACTTCCGGACATAATGCCGGTCCCGCCTACCACGTTCGTCCCCGCTGAAGCAGTTGTTCGGAGATTATCACCGTAGGTGTTCGGGCTATGGTAGACGAATAAGCCAAGTGACTGGTTGTACCAGCACATGACCCAGCGTCCATACAAATCCTTCTGGGTGTTGTTGTCGGCCTTGGCGTTGCTGCCATTGGTAAGACCGAGGTGGTATTCAGCCCAGAAGGTTTCCTTCTGCGCGACATCGGTGACCGGTTTGGCGAAAGTCAACATACCGTAGACTTCGGCCAGGACCTGAGGCTCGCTCAATCGGAAAAAAAAGTCATTGGAATTCCCCGGGACCATACTGTCACTGATTTTCCTCGGGCTGATCAGCTCTAACGCATTGCGCTCGTAGATAAGGTACTGGTTGACGGAGAGCCGTACCTTGCCGGGTGAATAGGCCAGCGGAGGGTGTGTTATACCGCCCAGCAAGTTGAAGCTGTCACGTGGGGTGCTGTCTCCCAGCGGGTTATTCCAAAAGAACTTCGCCACTTCAAAAGTCGGGCTTTCGGTGCCGAATTGAATTTGGCGTCCGGGGCTTGTGTTATACCTCGCTTCATAATTACCCGTCGGCGTGAACTCCCATGCCCGGGTTTCATACATCGGGAACTCTACGAAAGCGGACAGATGGGGACCCAGCGGTGAAGTCAGGAAGATACTGGCGTCTTCGAGGGCAAGGCTGGACCCTTTCGAGGTGATGCTGGAGCCGCCGGCGCCAATTACCTCACGTTTCTCCGTGCGGTATTCGTATCCGACACCCGTCACGAATGACAACGGCAGGGTTGTCGGGATAGCCGTTTCCTTGCCAATGGAGATGTCCTCCGAAACTGGTTTGATATCTTTTCCGGCGATCGCGCGGTAGCCACTGAGCTTGAACGTGGCACCCTTAACGTTCAACGCGCCCCACATGGTGTGACAGTTACCGCAGTCTACGCCATAACGGCGCGAGTACGACGGCACCGCCCAAGCGCTCGGTGTGTATAGCAGCAATAATTCAGCTAGGACTACCAGAAAAATCGCGGTTCGTGCAACCGAAGCCGTGGACAAGTTTTGTTTGATTTTCATAAGTCTTCTCCTTGGAGATCGGAACTAATTAAAAAATTGATTGCCACTACGAGACTGATATTATGTAACCATGCATGAGAAACATTGATTAAAATCAATTTTTTCCGTCCTTTTGATAACTTACCCAACGTGGGTATGTAAGTGGTAGTCCTGAAGGGATAGAACCTCTACGCGCCCCGGCCGGACAGGTTGTCCATAGATATGCAACCGCTTATTCCTTATCTGGTAGATATTTTATGGTCTGCAATGCGCGTAATCCAGTGGATTATAATAGGATTTCATTCCAAATTTGATCTGGAACAAACCTTCGAGGTTGAACCAACCTTCACTATAGGGGGAATCTTGGCAGGTATCTTAAAAGATGCGGTATCCAAGGGGGTGTGCATGCAGTCTTGTTTTTGTCAGGTGGGCAGCTGTGTTCTCTGTGAGGCCGAACTGCATTCGGGGTATCGTCAGAACAGGTTTGCCAGATTCGCGGGTTACTCAGCAAACATTCGCATGACGCGCATGAAATTCTGTTTCGCGAGGGCGATCCCGGTACCAATCTTCTTCTCATCCGCGAAGGGCATGTCAAACTTACGACCCTGAGCGCGGATGGCCGGGAACAGATCACCGGCCTCGGTGTGGCCGGCCACATGATCGGCTTTGACACCATGGACGACGATGTCTATACCTACACGGCTGAAACATTGACACCCGTTTCCGTCTGCACTATTCAGCGCAAGGATATGTTGCAGATCCTGGAACAGAACTCCACTGTTTCGCTGCGCCTCGTCGAGATCCTGAACGATGAACTGAAGCAGGCGAAAACACTCATCCGTGTTCTTGGCCATAAGAGCCCCATCGGAAAAATTGCCACATTCATTCTTTCTTTGTTGCCGCAAAGAGGAGCCATCCCCCGGGAGTTGCTGTTGCCGTTGACACGCGAGGAGGTGGCGGAAATGGTCGGACTCACGGAAGAGACGGTCAGCCGGGTGATGGCGGACTTGAAGCGCAAGGGCGTGATCGAAGCGCCGCGCGGCTATATCCGCATCCTCGATCGTAACCGGATTTACTCACTGGCCGGCATTTCCGCGCCACCCATCGGCCTGGAAGGCCGGTTCAGTTTCGCCAGCGCCAAACTGTAGACGCGTCCGCTGCGCCCCGGCGTGAATTTCGCCATGAGGAATGAGTGACTTTGGCGCCGTGATGTCAGCGCGCGAACTGATCCAGAATCGAACGCATGTCTTTTTCCCAGCGCCGTATCAAGGTCTGCGGGGCGTCGGTTTTGAAGAAGGTTTGCAGGATAGCGGGGTTGTAGGCCAGTGCCAGGGTAGAGCCGCCTTCGGCGAAGATGACGATTTTCAGAGGGAGGTACGGGAGTAGTTCGGGATGGCTCTCTTCCAGTTCACGCATTTCCTCCGGCTTGCCAAAAAACACCAAACGGTATTCCGCCGTGGTGTAGCCACCGGAGGCGAGCCCCACGTCCACGCGTTGGATGCGCGCCACTTGGTAGCCGTGGTCCTGAATGGCGATCTGGAGATTGGTGATGGCGTCGGCGAAAGGCTGCTCCGCCCTGACCATGATCAGCTCGTCTGCCTGTGACGTGGCGGAAAATATCAGGCACGTGAACCACACGCACAGGAAGGAGCGGTCGACAAGGCGTTTCATAATGTCGCCTCCTCGATGATGTCGACGTAAACGTGGTACATCTGGTCGCAGAGCTGATCGAGTTCGGAATTATTGAAAATTGCACTCAGGCGTTTGGGGTTGATGGCCATCACCGACACCTTGCCGTGGTTTTCTGTCAGCGTGAAACGGCAGGGCAGAAACAGGCCCGCGCGCGGGTCCACCTTGAGCGCCTTATCGAGAAAATCGAAATCGCACGAGTCGATCACCACGTGGTGTTTGCTTTCCGCGCCTTTCTCCCAGAAGGGCTGGTCGAAGGCCTCGGTGCGGATGAGCCGCATGTTGGCGGCCCCGATGGCGATCTTGAGCTTCTCGATGGTCTGATCCATGGTGTAAGGTGATGCGCGCACGATAGTTGGTGGTTCCTCCGCCATCGCCCTTATTGATGGGGTTGCCGGCTTGTGTTCCAACGTACGCACGTAAGCGACAACATCATTGATGTCCGCTTCCTTGAGTCCCTGTTTCAGGAACGACGGCATGGGTGTTCCCTGGCGCCCACGCATCAGGGTGGTCTTGATCAGGGCGTCGCTCGCGGCGGCGAGAAACCCCGGGTTGTTGAGTGCCGGTGCCAGCACTGGCAAATCACGCGGGCGCGAGAGGGTGACGCCGGTGCCGTGGCCGCCCTCGCCGTGTTCTCCGTGACAGGCGACGCAGTACCTGGCGTACAGTTTTTCACCATGGCTGGCGTCGCCTTTAATTGACGTCATGCGCACGGCAGCCGATGAGGCGGCGGGAGACCAGCCGCGGATATAACTCACGAGGGCGCTGACTTCCGCATCGCTCAGTTGCCGAAAGGCGGGCATGACGCGGCCCGGGCGTCCGAGGCGAATGGTCTTGTGCAGGTAGTCGTCGTCAACCGTGGAGAGAAAATCGGGCAGCGAAAGCGGCACGCCCACACCTCCGACACCACGGTGGCCGTGGCAGGCTGCGCAGAACTGGCCATAGAGTTTTTCCCCATCGTGTGCCGCCATGGCCGGCACCGCGCCGCACGCGAGCGTGATGAGTCCGGCGATCATGGCGATGCGCACTTTGTGCGTGAACAATGGTATTAACCGTGTCATCTCTGTTTACGCAGACGTAGCTGTTCGATGGTTCGCAACAACGCTGTTTCCATCTGTAATTCGATCTTGAGGCGGTGGTAATCGGCCTTGGAAGTAGTTAGTTTCAGCGCCGCTTCGGTGCGGATCTTGGCCGCACGTGCCGCGGCCTCATCGAAATCCGGGGTGCGCAGGACAGTATCCGCCAACACCGTGACGAGGTGCGGCAACACCTCGACAAAGCCGCCCGACACAAAAAAGGACTCGTCGAAATCCGGTTCCCGCACCAACCGCACCAGCCCGGGTTTGAGACGGGCGAGCAGGGGGGCGTGCCGCGCCAGCACCCCGATCTCGCCCATTTCCGTGGGGGCCACGAGCCAGTGGGCGGTGCCAGAATAAATCGCTTTTTCCGTACTGACGATATCCACGTGAAAAGTCAGTGGCATACAAATCCCCGTAACGGGCCCCATAACACAACGGGCCTGGAACCCTTATAATATAGGCCACTATCACGGATGTAACGTACCAGGTTATTGATCTGGATCAGTGCCGCTCTTCGAGGGGGGGAATAAACTGATCTCGGTCGCTCCGATCCAACGTCTGAGTTTAGAGATTGCCGATGCACAAACTGGTTTTTGATCCCGAACTTCTGCGACGCTACGACAAGTCGGGTCCGCGGTATACCTCCTATCCAACGGCCGTGCAGTTCCATAATGGATTCGGACCGGAACAGTATCGCCACTGTGCCGAGCGCACCAATGGGGATAAACCGAGGCGGCCGCTGTCGCTCTACTTTCATATTCCCTTCTGTGACACCGTTTGTTTCTATTGCGCCTGCAACAAGATTGTTACCAAGAACCGCAAACGCGCTTCTCCCTATCTGGCCCGTCTGCACCGCGAGATCGAGCTGCAAGGCGCACTCTTCGATCACCACCGTATCGTCGATCAATTGCACTGGGGTGGCGGCACACCGACCTTCATCGCGCCGGACGAGATGCGCGCGTTGATGGAAATCACGCGCCGGCATTTCCGGTTGCGCGACGATGACCAGGGCGAGTATTCGATCGAGGTGGACCCGCGCGAGGCTAATGAGGAAATCATCGCGCTGCTCCGGGAGCTTGGTTTCAACCGCCTGAGCCTTGGGGTACAGGATTTCGACCCGCAGGTGCAGAAGGCGGTGAATCGCATCCAGTCTGAAGACGAGACCTTGGGTGTGTTGGCTTCCGCACGCCGCCATGGCTTTCGGTCGGTCAACATGGATCTCATCTACGGTCTGCCGCACCAGACGGTGGAAAGTTTTGCCCGCACGCTGGAAAAGATTATCGCCGCCGGCCCGGATCGGCTCTCCGTGTTCAATTATGCGCATCTTCCGCAGATGTTCAAAACGCAGCAGCAGATCAACGAAGCGGCGTTGCCAAGCCCGCAGACGAAGCTCGGCATCCTGCAACTGACCATCGAGCGTCTGACTTCCGCGGGGTATGTGTACATCGGCATGGACCACTTTGCCAAACCAGACGATGAGCTGGCCGTGGCGCAGCGACAAGGCACGCTCTACCGTAATTTTCAGGGTTACTCGACCCACGCCGATTGCGATCTCGTGGGGCTTGGCGTGACGGCGATCGGGCAGGTCGGCGCCAGTTACGGCCAGAACCTGCGCACGCTCGATGAGTATTATGAGCGACTCGACGCCGGAGAGCTGGCGGTCTATCGCGGGGTTGAACTGGATGCCGATGATCGTCTGCGTCGCGATGTGATTCAGCGGCTCATCTGTCACTTTACCCTCGACATCCCCCGTGTCGAGCGTGAGCACGGTGTCCATTTCCGGGATTACTTTGCCGCCGAGCTTTCCGATCTGGCAGGGATGCGGCAGGACGGATTGCTGACCGTGGGGGAAAGCGCGATTACTGTCGAGCCACGTGGCAAGCTGCTCATCCGTAATATTTGTATGGTGTTTGACAAATATCTGCGCAAGCAAGAAGGACAGCGGTTTTCCAGGGTTATATAAAAAACTTGGGCGGTCCTTGAGCCGCTTTATCAGCTGAGTTTCCCCTGTATCCGGCCGGGTCTGGCCGCTTATTCGCACCGATTGAATATGCCTGATATTCAGTGGAGAATGATCGCGTCGGTTGAATATCGGGCAGTTAAGTCCACATGGATGGTGTGGCCGGATATGTCCACGGGGTCTTGTTTGAACAGAACAAGAGAGGAAGGAAGGGACAACATGAAAAAGCAAGAAGCCGCAACAGTCATCAACATCACCCGTATCAAGGCCGCGTGCAAGGGTTGTTCGTTACATGAACTTTGTCTGCCGATGGGTTTGGGCGAATCGGACCTGGCCGCGCTCGACAATGCTGTCAAGCGCCGCCGCACCCTGAGGAAAGGAGAGATGCTTTATCGCTTCGGCGATGCCCTGAAGTCGCTCTATGCCATCCGCAGCGGTTCCATGAAAACCACCGGCCTGATTGAAGATGGCCGCGTGCAGATCACCGGCTTTTATCTCCCGGGAGAGCTTCTCGGCATCGACGCCATCAACGCCGATGTGCATCCGTGCAGCGCCGAGGCGTTGGAGGCTTCGGATGTTTGCGAGATTCCATATCCCGCTCTGGAAGATCTGGCGCTGAAAATCCCCGGCCTGCAGCATCAGTTGCTACGGATCATGAGCCGCGAGATCGTGCGTGACGAAGAGATGCTGATGATGCTGGGCCGCATGACGGCCGAAGAGAAGCTGGCCTCATGTCTCATGAGTTTCTCGCGCCGCCTGACAGGTCCTGGAAACGGTGCGGCGGATTTCAAACTCAGCATGTCGCGCCAGGATCTCGGCGACTATCTTGGGCTGGCACTCGAAACCGTCAGTCGTCTGCTGTCGCGCTTTCAGGAAGATGGCCTGATTACGGTCCACGGCCGCCATATCCTGCTGCACGATTTGCCGCGTCTGCGCGCCATGGCCACCGGCAGACGCAGCGAGCATAGCGTCAGGGCCTGACGCCCGTTGTTCCCATGTCAACCTTCTTACAGGGAAAGGGTTGACAACAGAATCGGCTTCCCCTAGTTTGGTGCCCCGTTTCCCTGGGTGAGTCCACCATGCCGCACGATGCCGCCGCCATTGAAAGCCTGTTTGCGCTTCCCTTCAACGACCTGATTTTTCGCGCCCAGACGGTGCATCGGGATCATTTCGATCCCAACGCCGTGCAACTCTCGACGCTCCTGTCCATCAAGACCGGTGGCTGTTCCGAGGACTGCGGCTATTGTTCGCAATCGGCGCGGTATCAGACCGCTGTCGAGAATCAGCCGCTCATGCCGCTGGAGGAAGTGATCACCGCGGCGAAGGCGGCGAAGGCGAACGGTGCCACGCGCTTTTGCATGGGCGCGGCCTGGCGCGGTCCAAAGGATAAGGATCTGAAGCCCGTGGTGGAGATGGTTCGCGCGGTCAAGGCGCTCGGCATGGAGACTTGCGTTACCTTGGGCCAGCTGAAGGACGGTCAGGCGGAGCAGCTTGTCGAAGCCGGGCTCGACTATTACAACCACAACCTCGACACTTCCCGTGCCCACTACGGCAACGTGGTGCACACGCACAGCTATGACGACCGGCTGAACACCTTGCGTCAGGTGCGCGATGCGGGGGCCAAGGTTTGTTGCGGTGGCATCGTGGGCATGGGCGAGTCGCGTCGCGATCGCATCCAGTTTCTGGCCGAGCTTGCCAGCCTCGATCCCGCACCCGAGAGTGTGCCGCTCAACATGCTGGTGAAGGTTCCCGGCACGCCACTCACCGAACTGCCGGCGCTTGATCCTATCGAGTTCGTGCGCACCGTCGCCGTCGCGCGCATTGTGATGCCGACCTCGATGGTGCGCCTGTCTGCCGGACGGCAACAGATGTCCGACTATCTTCAGGCCCTGTGTTTTCTGGCCGGTGCCAATTCGATTTTTTACGGCGAAAAACTGTTGACGACACCCAATCCCGAGTCCAACGCAGACAAGAAATTGTTTGAGGACCTCGGTTTGCACCCCATGGAAATGGAGCATGGCACCACTGCCAAGGCCACCTGCGCGGTGCTGTAAGGCATTTAATGGTGGGTTAGCGGCGTAGCAGCGTAACCCACCGAACGACTTAGGCCCCCCGCTCGCACCCGGCATTCGAATTACCGGATTGCATGCCGATTCAGCCGCTCACGCTTTTGCTTTCCGGCTCCGCCGCCGGGATATTGTCGAGCGGCACGTCGCGGATGGCGAATTCCATTTTTTCCAGATCACCCAGTATATAGGTCGGCTTCGCGCCGATGCCGGCCACCGTGCCCGGATCGAGGCGCAGGGTCGTGCCGCCCTTCATGTTGGTAATCTCCTCGATGCGTGCCTTGTGTTCGTGGCCGTTGCACACGAGATCGTAATCGCCGGTCGCGGCCATGGCCTTGGCGTAGTGCGGATAATGCACCAGGAAAATCCTCCTGCCCGCGAGGGTCAGCGCCGCATCCTGGCCATAATAGGTGATTTGTCCCTTCGACTCGGCGGCGATACGGCTCAAGTGAAACAGGTCGCCGGTGTTGTTGCCATGTATCACGTGAATCGGCAAGCCGAGTTTGGTGATGGCATGCAGCGTGGATGGCGCCACCACATCGCCGCAATGCAGCACGACTTCAGCGCCAAGGCGCTTGGCCTCGGTCACGGCGGAGGCAAGCAGGCGGCGGTGATCGTGAGAATCGGAAACGAGGCAGATTTTCATAGGCGCGCGATTTTACCTGAGTTGTGTCGATGAGTCGTCTTGCCGGAAAAAGAAAAGGGCCGGCAGTGCCGGCCCTCGTAACGATTTCAGATTGATACCTTGTGTCTTTCTTCTTGGCCCGCCTATTACAGTAGCGGTACGATCAAGAGTGCCACGATGTTCATGATCTTGATGAGCGGGTTGATGGCCGGACCCGCGGTGTCCTTGTACGGATCGCCGACGGTGTCACCGGTTACGGCCGCCTTGTGGGCGTCCGAGCCTTTGCCGCCGTGATGGCCTTCCTCGATGTACTTCTTGGCGTTGTCCCAGGCGCCGCCACCGGTGGTCATGGAGATGGCAACGAAGATGCCGGTCACGATGGAGCCCATGAGCACGCCACCGAGGGCCTTGGTGCCCGCGCCCGGGCCCATGAGCCAGTTGAGGAGCAGCACCACGGCAATCGGCACCAGGATTGGCAGGATCGAGGGGAGGATCATTTCCTTGATCGCGGCCTTGGTGAGCATGTCAACGCAGGTGCCGTACTCGGGCTTGGCCTTGCCTTCCATGATGCCCTTGATCTCCTTGAACTGGCGGCGTACTTCCACCACCACCGCACCGGCGGCACGACCCACGGCTTCCATGGCCATGGCGCCGAAGAGATACGGCACCAGGCCGCCGATGAACAGGCCGATGATGACGGCCGGATCGGACAGCGAAAACTCCACCAGTTTGCCGGCGTGTTTGAGCGCGTGGGTGTAATCGGCAAAGAGCACCAGCGCCGCCAGACCGGCGGAGCCGATGGCGTAACCCTTGGTCACGGCCTTGGTGGTGTTGCCCACGGCGTCCAGCGGGTCGGTGATGTCGCGCACACTCTTCGGCAGGTTCGACATCTCGGCAATGCCGCCGGCGTTGTCGGTGACCGGGCCATAGGCGTCGAGAGCCACGATGATGCCGGTCATGGACAACATGGCAGTCGCGGCGATGGCGATGCCGTAGATGCCGGCGAGCGAGTAGGCGCCCCAGATTGCGATGCACACGGCCAGGACCGGGGCCGCGGTCGATTTCATCGACACGCCCAGACCGGCAATGACGTTGGTGCCGTGACCGGTGGTCGAGGCTTGGGCGATGTGGCGCACCGGGCCGTACTCGGTCGCGGTGTAGTACTCGGTAATGATCACCATGGCCGCGGTCAGCACGAGTCCGATGAGCGATGCAAAGTAGAGGTTCAGGGTCGACACGGTAACGCCATCGATCACGACCGAAGCGCCCAGCATCTTGGTGGTGACGGGATAGAACGCGATGGCGGCAAGCGCGCCCGCGACGATCAGGCCACGATAGAGCGCGTTCATGATCTTTCCGCCTTCTCGCGCCTTGACGAAGAAGGTGCCGATGACGGAGGCGATGATGGACACGCCGCCCATTACCAGCGGATAAAGGATGGCGTTGGCACCCGCGCCCTTGAGCAGCAGCCCGCCGAGCAGCATGGTGGCGATGATCGTGACGGCATAGGTCTCGAACAGGTCCGCGGCCATGCCAGCGCAGTCACCGACATTGTCACCGACGTTGTCGGCGATCACCGCGGGGTTGCGCGGGTCGTCTTCCGGAATGCCGGCTTCGACCTTGCCCACGAGGTCGGCGCCGACGTCCGCGCCCTTGGTGAAGATGCCACCGCCCAGACGCGCGAAGATGGAAATCAGCGAGGAGCCGAAGCCCAGACCGATCAGGGGATGAATGATCTGATCGACACTTGCGCCGGGCGCAGCCACGCTCTTCAGGTAAGCGTAGTAAC
>JBGPBL010000011.1:0-48544 GCA_041481225.1 Sulfurifustaceae bacterium
GAATTCGTGCGTGAACCGGACCCGCAGCTTGGCTACCTTGCCTTCGGTTGGGTGACGATGGGCCAGGTTCTGAGCCTGCCCATGGTCCTGTTCGGTGGCTGGCTGATGTGGTGGGCACATCGGAGGCTTGCCAGGAACTAGCGTGATTTTGGACCCCTTCGCCAGCTTGGTGCAGGTCGGAAATGCGAATGCGCGTTATTGTTGACCTTATGGGGCGCGGGGATTATCGTACGCTGGGTCTTTAAATAGTGCGTCAGATTGTTCCTGAAATGGCAGGGATACGGGTGCAGTTTTCAAAAAACACAGGTGGAGGAGGAGATTCATGTACGGGCAATTTAATAAAACGACACGTCATTTACGCGTTGCACTTGCCGTTGTCGCTACCATGGGAACGTTAGCGATTCCTACTGCGGGCCATGCCATGGACATTTATGGCGGATTAAGCCTGGGTCAAGCCAGGCACGAAACCACGGGAGGAGACCTCCTTGGTGGAGGGTTTTCCGGTACGGTGAATGGTGACCACAGCGGAGGGAAAGCCTTCGTTGGCTTGGAATTATGGGACAAGTATGTGGGCGCCGAGTTTGGTTATGCCGATCTTGGCAAGGCCAGTGCAAAGGGTACGGTAACGGGAGGAGGGTCAGCAGCGTCATCCGCTACCAGTGAAGCGATGGCATACACTGCGTCACTAGTCGGCCTTATTCCGTTTGGCAGCCAGTTTGGAGCGACTATAAGGCTGGGGTTTGCCGGAGAACAGATTTCCGTGAACACGACAGGGCCAATCGGACCCGGGGCGGTGAATTCTGCTCACGGTTCTGACTTGAAGCTTTTCGGTGGTCTTGGGGCGCAATATTATTTCTCCAAAACCATAGGTATGCGGCTTGAAGTGGATCGGTATAACATGGGCAGTATCGGCAGCCCTTACATCAATATGATTTCTGCCGGAGTGGTCTACCAGTTCGAAAAGTAGTTTTCTTTTTGTACGCTATCGAGAAAGCCGGGCATTGCCCGGCTTTCTTTTCGTATTCTGTTATTTCACTTAAATTACCTAATCCACGCTGTCTTCGCGTTCACGAACTCGCGAATCCCATGCACCGATAGCTCGCGCCCTTAGCCCGAGGCCAGCCAGGGAATTACGATGGTGTCTAACCGCCCAAGTAGGCATGCTGCACCTTAGGATCTTTGAGCAGAACTGCGGCCGAATCGGTCAATATGATTTTCCCGCTTTCCATTACATAACCGCGGTCACTGACCTCCAGGGCAAGCTTGGCATTTTGCTCGACCAGCAATAGTGTCATACCCTCTTCGGCGATTTTTTTGATTGTCGCAAAGATTTTCTGAACCAGCATTGGGGCGAGCCCCATGCTCGGCTCATCCAGCAACAACAGTTTCGGGCGGCTCATCAGGGCACGCCCGATCGCGAGCATTTGCTGCTCACCCCCGGAGAGCGTGCCAGCCTGCTGGGTCTTGCGCTCGAATAAACGCGGAAACAATTCATAGGCACGGCCCATGTCCGTGCGCACGCCATCGTGGTCCCGTCGGGCATAGGCACCAAGTTTGAGGTTTTCCTCTACTGTCAGACGTCCGAAAATCCCCCGGCCTTCCGGCACGTGCGAAATGCCGCGGCGCACCAGCTCATGTGAAGGTTTCCCGGTAATCGAGACGCCTTCGTAAATAACATTACCCTTCACGGGCACCAACATCCCGCAGAGCGCCTTGAGCGTGGTGCTCTTGCCAGCGCCATTGGCGCCGATCAGGCACACGAGCTCTCCTTGCCTGACAGCGAGATCAATCCCCTTCACGGCACGGATGCCACCGTAGGCGACTTCCAGGTTCCGTACATCGAGCATGTTCATGCCATCGGCCCGCCCAGATAGGCTTCGATCACGCGTAGATCACGCTGCACATCGGAAGGAACGCCTTCGGCTATTTTCTTGCCATAGTCGAGCACGGCAATGCGGTCGCACAACCCCATGACCAGCTTGACGTCATGTTCAATGAGCAAAAGCGTCACGCCATCCTTGCGGATGGTCTGCAGCAATGTCCTGAGTTTGGCGGTCTCGCTGGGGTTCATCCCGGCGGCTGGCTCATCCAGCGTCAGCAATAGCGGATCGGTGGCCAGTGCGCGCGCAATCTCTAAACGCCGCTGATCGCCGTACGACAGATGCTTGGCCAGCGCACGGGCATGGCGTCCGATGCCCACGTATTCAAGCAGTTCCTGGGCACGTCGTGTGATCGCTGCCTCTTCGGCGCAGGTGGCGCCATTGCGCCACACCGCGCCTACGATGCCGGCGTGTGTCCGCACATGCCGCCCGACCATGACGTTTTCGAGCGCGGTCATGTTGGCGAACAGGCGGATGTTCTGGAATGTGCGCGCGATACCCTTCTTCGCCACCTCGTGCGGTTTAAGACCGGAAACAGGGGAGCCATCAAGATCGATGTGACCGGCATCAGGCGTATACAGTCCGGTCAGAACGTTGAACAGCGTAGTTTTGCCGGCACCATTTGGGCCGATGAGGCCGTAGATCTCACCTTCCAGAACATGCAGCGATACATCACTGAGCGCCGCCAACCCGCCGAAACGCTTGGAAACGCTGCTCACGGTGAGCAAGTGTTTTTTTTTCGTCGCCGGATTTTTCTCAGCGCTTGGCGTCATAAAGGGTGGACTGCTCCTGGGCCAGTACTGCGTCATCCGAATCGAATTCCCGGCGGCGGCGCACCGAGGGTAGCAAGCCCGCGGGCCGGAAGATCATGATCAATATCAGCGCCAACCCGAAAACCAGCATGCGCAGGTCAGCGGGGTCAACGACGATGCGGCCAAACAGATAGTCCTGAAGCTCGCCGATATAGCGCAGGGCTTCGGGAAACACGGTCAGCAGTACGGCACCCAAGATCACGCCGGGGATGTTGCCCATGCCACCGAGCACGATCATGCAAAGGATGATGATGGATTCAAACAAGTTGAACGATTCGGGACTGATGAACCCCTGAAACCCGGCGAATAAACCGCCGCTGATGCCAGCGAAAGAAGCACCCATGGCAAACGCCAGCAATTTTACATTGCGCGCATTGATGCCCATGGCCTCGGCCGCCACCTCATCCTCGCGTATCGCCACCCAAGCGCGTCCGATGCGCGAATTCTGCAACCGCAGGGACACGAATATGACCAGCAGCGTCAGGATCAGGAAGAGATAGTAATAGGAATAGACACCAGGCAGGCTGACACCGAAAAACACATGCACCTGGTTGAAGGAATAACCGCCAATGACGATCGGATCGATCAGATTGACACCCTGCGGCCCATTGGTGATGTTCACGGGAGCATTCAGGTTATTGAGGAAAATACGGATGATCTCACCGAAGCCAAGTGTGACAATGGCAAGATAATCGCCACGCAACCGCAACGTGGGCGCGCCCAGCAGAAGACCAAAAAGCCCCGCCACGGCCGCGCCGAGCGGGAGCAACGTCCAGAACGGCAGATGCAGTCCAAAATGCGGCGAGGCCAACAGCGCGTACAGATAGGCACCGACGGCGTAAAAGGCGATGTAACCGAGATCGAGCAACCCGGCATAACCCACCACAATGTTCAGGCCCAGTGCGAGCATGGTGTACAGCAGCGCGAAATCAAGAATGCGCACCCAACCACGGCCCAGACCCATGCCGGCAAGAAACGGCAGGGTCAGCAGCACTACGGCAAGCACAGCGTAGGCCATCCATGCCGCGTGGCGGCTGCGTTTCCATTCCTGCCAGCGGTGAAGCAAGGGGGTCATAGTATGGAATGAGCCGCGGTCATGCACGCTCCGCGACACGCTCGCCAAGCAAGCCGGATGGCCGGACGATCAACACCAGAATCAAGACAAAAAAGGCAAAGACATCCTGGTATTGGCTACCGAGAAACCCGCCCGTCAGCGGGCCGATATAACCGGCGCCAAGACTCTCGATAATGCCGAGCAGCATTCCGCCGAGCATCGCACCGGGAATGTTCCCGATACCGCCCAGTACAGCGGCGGTAAATGCCTTGAGGCCCAGCATGAACCCCATGTAGTAGTGGGCCAGGCCATAATAGGTACAGACCATGACACCCGCGACCGCGGCCAGCGCCGCTCCGATAACGAAAGTCAGCGAGATAATAGTGTGGGTGTTGATACCCATGAGCCCGGCGATCTCCGGCGACTGCGCCGTGGCGCGCATCGCCCGCCCGAGACGGGTTGTCTTCACCAGTGCGAACAGTCCCACCATGAGCACGCCCGACAGGGCAACGATGAATAGCTGCAGATTGGTGATGACCGCCCCGCCGACGTCGTAGCGCACAATCGAAAGCAGCGGCGGGAAGGTGATGTACTGTTTACCCCAGATAAGCATGGCGAGATTTTGCAGGATGATCGACACGCCGATGGCCGTGATCAGGGCAGCCAGCCGTGGGGCACGGCGCAACGGGCGATAGGCGATACGTTCAATAGCGAAACCGAGCGCCATGCACGCCACCACAGCGGCACCGAGCCCGAGCACCACGATGGTCATTCCATCGAGGCCGGCGCCGCTTCCCATCAGCGCCCCAACAACGGCAAGAAAAACCATCGCCCCAACCATCGTCACTTCGCCATGCGCGAAATTGATGAGTTCGAGGATGCCATAGACCATGGTGTAGCCCAGAGCCACCAGTGCATAGATGCTTCCGAGGACGAGCCCATTGATCAGCTGCTGGGTGAAAATGTCCAAAAGTTATCGTCTCCTCGGTACGAGTCGAATTGGCAGGGCATCTCTACAAGAATTCTCCAGAAATGAGCCTGTGAGCATAAAAAATAAAGTCAGGTAACCTTTCCGGTCAACCTGACTTTATCGTAAAGACCAAAGAAAAGTGTCGTGGAAGCGGCTATTTCTTCTGTGCGGGCGGTGTGGCGCTTGCATCCCCTGATATTGTTTCCAGAACCTCCCACTTTCCGCTCTTGACCATATATAAGGTAATAGCGCCACCGCGAATATCGCCTCTCTCGTCAAAACTGATGTTCCCGGTCACACCCGCGCGCTGAATGCGGGGCAACTCCGCCAGGTATTTCGCGGGTTCCGCTGAATCTGCCTTTTTCATGGCCTCGACCATGGTCTGGGCCGCGTCATAGGCACAGGGCGCGTAGTTCTGGATGACGCCGTACTTGGCGTTGAATTTCTCCTTGAAAGCCTTGCCGCCGGGCATGCTCTCGAGCGGCAAACCTGGGGACGAGGCAACCGTGCCTTCCGCATCGGCGCCCGCCAGGGACAAAAAGTCCGCCGTCTGGACACCATCGGCGCCCATGAATCTGGCCGTAAGACCGAGGCTGCGCATCTGTTTGACCATCGGTATGCCCTGTGGATACATGCCGGCAAAGAATACGACGTCCGGTTGCTTGCCCTTGATCACGGTGAGGATCGCATTGAAGTCCGTGGATTTATCCGAGGTGTATTCGCGTGCCACCATGGCAGCGCCCGAAGCCTTCGCCGCGGCTTCCACCTCATCTGCCAAACCCTGCCCGTAAGCCGTGCGATCGTCGATGATGGCGATTTTTTTGGCGCCCAGCTTTTTCACTGCGTATTCACCCAGCACCTTGCCCTGCTGGCGGTCGTTAGTCATCACGCGGAAGGCCGTCTTGAATCCCTGCGCCGTGTAGGCAATCGCCGTGGCGGAGGGAGATATCTGCGGGATGCCGGCATCGGAATAAACCTTCGAGGCCGGGATCGATGCGCCCGAGTTGAGATGTCCGATGACCCCTTTGACCTGTGCATCAGCCAGCTTCTGCGCCACAATGGTCGCGGTCTTGGGATCGGCCTGGTCGTCCTCGCTCACCAGCACAAACTTCACTTTCTTGCCGCCGAGCATCACGCCGGCTTCGTTGATTTCCTCGATGGCAAGACGTGCGCCGTTGTCGTTGTCCTTACCCAGCTGGGCCTGCGGTCCGGTGAGTGGCGCGGCCGATCCGATCTTGACGATAATCTCGCCTCCGGCACTCTGGGTCGCTGACTCTTTTTTCCCGCACGCGGCAAGGCCGAGCGCGAGCACAAATATCCAGATTGTCCATTTCGTCACTCGTTTTGCATGCACCCGATTTTTCCTCTATGCCAAATTCAAATTAATGCGTTAACGCCTGATTCTAGCGCAGATCCCCTACCCCGGCACAAGCTCTCACGAGGGTCATGGCCGCATCGCCCTACACTTGGATCCGCATCCAGATGCGTTCCGTCGTCCGTTCAACGACAAGGCAATCCGATGCCGGGAAAAAATGGAATGGATGTTGCGCTAGGCGGCCTCGCTGATATCGACCAGGGTGTCGAAAGAGGTCTTTGTGCACCAAACCTATCGACCGCGCTCAAAATCCAAATAACGGCGCACCTTCGCCACTCCGAGAAACCCGTTGGCGCGCATGTACGCCAGCGGCGTCTGGCCGCCGAAGTTCGTGTTGGGCGTCGACACCCACGCGTAGGCCAGCTCCGGGTTGTACGGAAACATGATCCGCAGCGCGTCGTGGATGGTAATCAGATGACCCACCCGGGACAGCAGGTCCTCGCTGTCGGGAAGTGCCTGCCCTCGGCGATAGCGGCTCAAGGCCGTCCGGGAATCCGTGGAAAAACCCAAGGAGGGCAGCTTGATCGGTGACCGGCAGCTGCCAGCGATCAAACAGCCGGGTCACCGTACGGGCCAGCGACTCTCGCACCTTGCGTGAACGCAGGTCTACCGGTACTGGTTTCGCCGGCGTAAGGGTAATGGAACGCGCCATCACGATCTTCTCCCAACATACATAGGCGTATAAATAGTGTACTCATACGAACGTCCGGGCGCAAAGGGGAGGAGGTTTGCCATGCTCGACCGCATTATCTCTGATCCGGCCATTATGGGTGGCCATGCCTGCCTCCGTGGGATGTGCGTTTCCCGTGTCGGTATGTGCGCCAGATCGCCCAGGGCGAAACGCTTGAAGAGATTCTGAAAGGCTTCCCGACCTTGCCCGTGAGAATATCCAGCATACGCCGCCTGGCTCACGGAAGAACAGGTTCACACACCCTGAATGACTCCACTCAAGTTCTGATCTTGCCCTGATTGCTTATCGACTCCGCTGCCGCCCCCGAAGAGCTGCCGAATTTCAACCGTAAATTGGAAATCATCGCCTAGACCCGTCCAGTTTCTTCACGCCAATTCCAGCCGGTCGTTCTGCGAGAACGGATCAATGTTGATCCGGAGCGAATGAACCGGAGCCGTCGGAACCTTGCGGCGCTCGACGGTCTTGAACCGCACGAAACCGATGGCTTCCAGCTTGCCCAGGGTGCGCGTGAGGTTCGATTGGGCACGGCCCGTCAGCTCGGCCAGCTCGGCGATCGACTGCGGTTTCTTATCGCGAATGACGGCCAGAAGTTTCCGGTTCTGCGGCGTCAGGAGACGCAGCAACGCCTCGACAGAGTCGAAGCTCATGACCCCGGCATCCTTCGGCGCTTTCTTTTCCCCGCGCGCAACCATCTTCATTTCTCCACGCAGGGACGCGTGGCCTTGAATCTTGACGTGCTTCATGGTCTATCTCCTTCCTTTGCTTCGACGATCTCGAACGAAATGCCGTGCTCCTTGAGCACACGTTCGACCTCGTCGAAAAAGTCATCGATCAATGTTTCCGCGTCCTTAAATTCGTAAGGACGCCCTTCGTCCGTTTCCGTCCTATGCCAATGATCCATGGCCTTTGGCTGTTTCTTGAAGCGTGACCCCTTGGCCGGCACGCCATGCGCGTTGTCAAAACCGACCATCCGCCGGTTATCAGGTCCATGAAGGGTGAACGAGTAGCTAAGCCCATGGGGCCGCTCTTCGCTTTGCTCTCCCTTCGTTATCTCAAACTTCAGCCAGTAGCCGCCCGCGTAACGGTGGACACGCCCGTTGAAGGCCAGCAAAAATTCCAGCGTATGGTCGTTGTCCCTTTTGGCCATCGATTATCATATCCCCATATGATAAGTATAAGCGCCCTTTAGCCCAGAGTCAAAGCAAAGCAATGCCGGTGACCACCCTCACCGGACGGTCAGGAGGTCTGACTCTGCCTGTTATGCAGTTAGGTCTTGTATAGAAATCGTAAGCGTCAACCACACGTGAGGGGGGAGTACAACTTCTTCGCGAGGCCCATGGGTCGCGTTTGGTAAGCCAATCCCTACGCACCTTACATGCGTAGCGCCCGTGGCCTGACAATTGTTTTGGTTAAATTGGCCAAATTTCCTTTACTGACAAATGATGCAGCTTAGAAGCATCCGTCTCCCGCCGCCTATTGCTTCAACACAACTGCGAAACTTATTGGAAACATCCACGCTCGTCTTGATTATGGAGGCAAATTTACCGTACAGGCAGGTGGTTTCAACTGTCACTGCTTTTTGGCGGGATACGCAGTTTGAGACCGATCGGCGGATCCTTGTCCCGCAGATCGTTAAGGAAACGCAGGGCTTCCACGTGAATATTGTATAGCTTCGCGATGGAAGCCAGCGTCTCACCCGGACGCACGACGTGTTCTTGCGGCGAAGCAGCGCGCGGTTCGCTATTCGCCTCGATCGTCTGGGTACGGCTTGTGGCGGTACGCGCGAGGAAGCGTTTGACGCCCTGGAATATTCCCTTGGCCAGCTGTTGCTGGAAAGCAGGTGTGCGCAGTTTCTTCTCCTCGGAGGGATTGGAAATGAAAGCCGTCTCCACCAGCACCGAGGGAATGTCAGGCGACTTGAGTACGGCAAAACCTGCCTGGGCCACATGACCCATGTGCACCGGGCCTACGTGCCGCAACTCCGCCAGCACGTCGTCACCCAGACTCACGCTGTCCTGGATAGTCCTGTTATGCGACAGATCGAGCAACACCTTGGCCAGCATGTCGTCCTTGTCGCTCAGGCTTACGCCGCCAATCAGGTCCGAAGCGTTTTCCTTATCCGCCAGCTGCCGCGCCATGGCATTGCTCGCGCCCTTTTCCGACAAGGCATACACGGACGACCCGTGTGCGTTTCTCCCCGGCACCGCGTCCGCATGGATCGACACGAATACATCGGCACGTTGCCGGCGCGCCTTGCTGAAGCGCTCGCGCAGCCCGACGTAGTAATCGCCGTTACGAATCAGCATCGGGTGCATGCCCGGCGTCTGTGCCACGAGCTTCGCCAGTTCCTGCGCGATAGCGAGCGTGACATCCTTCTCACGCGTGCGGTAGCGCCGCCCTATCGCCCCCGGATCGTCACCGCCGTGGCCGGCGTCGATGGCGACAATCAGATCGTGTACGATTGGTTTATTGGGCGGCGTCTTGCCCGGCACAGGCGCGGCCGGTTTGGCGTCTTCGTCCCTTGCGCTGCGCGCATCCTCATCCAATGCCTTCGCATCATAAAGGTCCACCACCAGGCGGTAGCCGTATTCGCCGGCTGGCTTTAGCGCAAAGCTGCGCGGTTTGGTTTCGCTTTTGAGATCAATTACCACACGAAGTGCGCCAGATTCCGATTTGCCGGTACGTATAGCCGCGATCAGCGAACCGCTGGTATCCAGCTCCGGTAAGGACCCCTGCACGTGGGCATTATCGATGTCGATGACGATGCGCTGGGGATCCTGAAGCAGAAACAGGCGGTGTTCCGCCGGGCCGCTGGTGTCAAACACCAGTCGCGTGTGGTCCGGGGCACGCCACAGGCGCAGATGCTGCACAGCGACCTCGCCAGCCCAGGAGGCGGCTGAGATCAGGAACAGGAAAAGGGAAAGATAGAGGCGCACCGCTCTCATGAGAGGGCGTTCAATAAGGCTTTACCGCTGTCGGTCTGTGCTGTGATTCGTACCATGCGTCCCTTCTCGGTAGCCTGAATCATAACGTCTATGTCCGGAGGTGGCAAAACACCATGCGCGCGTTCGGCCCACTCCACCACACACACCCCTTCCCCATGAAGATAGTCACGCATGCCGAGGAATTCCAGCTCTTCGGGATCGTTCAGGCGATAGAGATCGAAGTGATAGATGCTGAGGCCGCGCAAATCGTACGGTTCCACCAGTGTGAACGTCGGGCTCTTCACCGCCCCCACGTGCCCCAAGGCGCGCAACATACCGCGTACGAGCGTGGTCTTGCCGGCGCCCAGCGGGCCATGTACATAGATAAGCCGTATCTTGCCAAGTCTTTCCGCCATGCTGGCGCCCAAGGCCTCCATGTCGGCAGCCTCGGGCACTTCAACTTCAATATCCGACATGATCTGCCAAGCGGCTCAAGTGCGCACGGATATAAGAAAGGAGATCCGAGGCCAGCAATCCGATCTCACCGCCCGCCGCCGCGGCTTCGTCGCCCGCCATGGCATGCACCCACACGCCGAGACGTGCCGCCTTTTTAATGTCCATGCCCTGGGCGATGAGTGCCGCCAGCACGCCCGTCAGCACATCGCCCATGCCGCCGCTCGCCATGCCGGGGTTGCCGCGGTCACAGACCTCAACCAGGCCATCATATAAGGAGGCGACCAGCGTGCCGGAGCCCTTCAATACACACACGCCGCCAAAACTGGCCGTGATCTCATGCGCGGCGGTAAACCGGTCGGCCTGCACTTCCTCAACCGTCATGCCCAGCAAGCGCGCCGCCTCGCCGGGATGCGGTGTCAGTATCCAGTTGTCGCGCATTAACGGATCGGCCGCAAGGCAATTCAGACCATCGGCATCGACCACCATTGGCAAACCCGTCTCGTACGCCGCGCTCAAAAGTGCCCGCCCCCATTCGCCCTGCCCCAGCCCCGGGCCAAGGACGATCACGTCCGCGCGCTTGACCAGTGGGCGCAGCGCCTCCGCCGAGGCCACCCCGTGCACCATCAATTCCGGCCGCGCCACATTCACCAACGCCGCATGCTCGGGATGGGTGGCGAGCGTCACGAGCCCGGCGCCGGCGCGATAGGCCGCCTCACCGGCAAGCCGCGCCGCGCCCGGCATGCCTTTATCGCCACCGATGACCAGCACGTGGCCGGCATTTCCCTTGTGAGCATGGCGCGGTCGTTTCGGCAACATACCCTGCAAGGATTTTTCCGTCAGACGATGAGCGAACGGGATCAGCTTGGCATAGATGTCCGATGGCACATCAAGATCGTCAAAGAATATTTCCCCCGCCTGTTCACGCCCGGCGCCGGTGAACAGGCCCGCCTTAAGACCGATGAAGGATATCGTTGCCCGTGCCCGCACGGCGGCACCCATCACATGGCCGGTATCGGCATGCAGGCCGGAAGGAATATCGAGCGCCAGCACCGGGATACTGCTGTGATTGATGGCCTCGATGGCCGCACGCCATGCACCCTCCACCTCGCGCTCAAGACCGGTGCCGAGCAAGGCATCGACCACCAGATCGTTTTCCGCGAGGAGACTGGCGTCAAAATTCCGGATCGTGACGCCCGCGGTCTCGCAACCCTGGCGCGCCGCCGCCGCATCGCCCTTCGCGCTGGACGTCTCACCCACGCTCATGACATGCGCCAGCATGCCCGCCTCATGGGCCAGACGCGCCAACACAAAACCATCTCCGCCGTTGTTACCGCGGCCGCAAACCACGACAATCCGGCGAACACGGGGGAAATGCATGCGCAAAAGCAGAAATGCCGCCGTGCCAGCACGCTGCATCAGCACATGGCCGGGAATACCGTGGTCGGTAATGGCAATCCGGTCAAGTTCGCGCACCTGGGTGGCGGAATAAAGGGCCTCAGGGAGATGCATGGATTCGTCCTTTGGTTATCTATGTATATGATAGAGCCTCATGCACTCAGCACAAAACACGAATGTGGATTTCGCGCGCCTCACAGCCGACATCAAGATCTGGGGCCGCGAGCTTGGCTTTCAGCAGGTCGGCATTGCCGATATCGACCTGAGCGACGCCGAAACCCACCTCTTAAGCTGGCTGGACCAGGGCCGGCACGGGGAAATGACATACATGCAGGCGCATGGCTCGCGCCGCAGCCGTCCGCAGGAGCTTGTGCCCGGAACTCTGCGCGTCATCTCGGTGCGCCTGGACTATTTGCCCGGCAAAGCCATCGACAGCGAAATCGTGCTACGCCACCCGGAACTGGGCTTCGTCTCACGCTATGCATTGGGCAGGGATTATCACAAGGTTCTGCGCCACCGCCTGCAAAAACTGGCTGACCGTATCCAGGCGCAGGTGGGGCCATTTCGTTACCGCGCCTTCACGGACAGCGCACCGGTACTGGAAAAGGCCCTCGCCGAAAAGGCCGGGCTGGGCTGGATCGGTAAACACACCAACCTGATCGACCAAGACACCGGCTCGTGGTTTTTTATCGGCGAACTCTACACCGACCTGCCGTTGCCGGTGGATCCGCCGTCGCCGAACCACTGCGGCACCTGCCACGCCTGCCTCGACATCTGCCCGACACGGGCAATTGTTGCACCGTATAAACTCGATGCGCGCCGTTGCATTTCCTACCTCACGATCGAACTGCGCGGATCCATTCCTGTAGAACTGCGGTCGCTGGTCGGCAACCGCATCTACGGCTGCGATGACTGCCAGCTTGTCTGCCCCTGGAACCGCTTTGCCAGACCGTCCAGCGAACCCGATTTCGCGCCGCGCCATGGTCTTGACGCGCCGGAACTGACCGAACTCTTTTTATGGACCGAGAAAGAATTTCTGAAACGCACCGAAGGCTCCGCCATCCGGCGTATCGGCTACGAATGCTGGCTGCGGAATATTGCTGTGGCGCTGGGCAACGCCCCGAAGCACGAAACCATCATCCACGCACTAGAAGTGCGCGCGGAGTATCCATCCGAGTTGGTCAGGGAACATGTGCGGTGGGCGTTGGGGCGGCACCTCGCCCTACCTACGCCTTGACTGAACTACTGCTCAAGGCGTAAGCGTAAGCCCCAATTGTGGCGGCCGGTTCGTCGTCGTGCCCGCACAGGTAGAATCGTCGGCATCGGTAAACTGAACGAAATCATCGGTAGCGTTGGCAAAGTAATCCAGCAGCGAGAACCGGAGACGAAACTGCGAATGCCCGCGTGCGGCGGCCATATCGCTCTGTATGCGTGTCGTCACATCCAACAATCGATAGCCCAGAGAAGCTGTCGTGGACAGCGTTCCGATGTCTGAGGACACAGTCGCACCACTGTAGGCACTGGCGGCAAGCGCAGCGCCATAATTCACGTGATCGAGAATGACATTGCCCAGATGTGTGTACGGGGCACCGGCCACGTCACACTGGTAGAGTCGCAGTGTCGCCGAGGTGATCGTGGCGCTCGCGGGAATGCTGGCGATATCGAAGCTGTAGAGCTGACGCCAACCCACATTGGAGGCATAGGTCACGTCCTTGTCGCCCACCGCAGGACTGCCGGAGGATCCGACCGTTCCATCACTGCGCGCATAACCATCCAGGGCAAGGGTACTGCCGATCACGATTGGCGTCACATCCACGTAAATTCCCCAGGGCGTAGCCACTGGTGAGGGACCCATATTACGATCGGGTACGGCAGGATTAGTGACCGTGCTGGCGCTGTTAAACACCAGGATGGCGTTGCTTCCGGCGTTGGCGACATAGAGCCGGTCGGCGCCCGTGTCGACAAAGACATCGCGGGGCTGGTTTAGCAGCGACCCGCCGCCCGAAAGGGTCCGGTCGGCCGCAGGACTGCCGCTGGCGGTACTCGCGGTGTTGAATACCAACACCGCATTTGTCCCGGTATTCGCGACATAGAGACGATCCGCCATGACATCGACATAGATCCCACCCGGGCTGCTTAACCCGGCGATGGTTCGGACGGGCGCGGGACCGCCGTTCGCGGCATGGGCGTTGTTGAACACCAGGATCTCATTTGAACCATTTGCTACGTACACCAGGTCTCTGGTGGTGTCGACATAGAGCCCGGTTGGCGCACTCAGTGTGGTCGAGCCTCCCGACAGCGCGCGGTTGGGGGAAACGGCACTGCCGTCCAATGTGCTGGCGTTGTCATAGATCAATACGGAATTGCCGCCGGTGTTGGCGACATACAGGCGGTCATTCACGGCATCAATGAATAACGCCGAAGGATGGATCAGCGTGGCGGCCTGGCTGATACTACGGCTCGGCGCGCTGCCTCCGGTCACCGAGCGGGCGTTGTTGAATGCCAGGATCGTATCGTTGCCGTAATTCGCCACGTAAATCAGATTACGCGTCATATCGACCGCCATGCCGCGGGGACCATTGAGGGTCGTCGATCCTCCGGCTACCACACGGTTGGCCGTCATACTGCCTGTCACGCTGTTGGCGTTGTTGTACGAGAGCAGCACACTGCTGCTGAGGTTATTGATACCGCTGACATAGAGCAGGCTGTCATCGGCAACGGTTGAACCGGCGGAACTGCCACTGTTGCCACCGCCGCCCCGGCACCCGATGAGACCCGATACCGCAATTAGTAATATGCTGCCAGCGGCGAGCAGGACTTGATGAATGGTTGGTTTCCTGCGCATATTAATATTAAAAATCTCTCGTTTCTTTAACCCAGTCACTTGATAAAGAAATGCTCCCGGTAGTACTTCAACTCCTCGATCGACTCGCGGATGTCATCGATGGCCTTGTGGGTGTTTTTCTTCACCAGCCCGCCACAAATACCCGGTTTCCAGCGCCGTACCAGTTCCTTGATGGAACTCACGTCCAGATTGCGGTAATGAAACCACGCCTCGAGCTGCGGCATGGTACGTGCCAGGAAACGCCGGTCCTGGCAGATGCTGTTGCCACACATCGGCGATTTGTTTTTCGGCACATGTTTCTGGAGGAATTCGATCGTGAGCCGCTCGGCCTCGGCCTCAAAACACGTCGACTGCTTCACCCGGTCGATCAGGCCTGTCCCGGCGTGGGTACGCTGATTCCAGTCGTCCATGCCTGCGAGCAGCGCATCGGACTGATGCACGGCCAGCACCGGGCCTTCGGCCACAATATTCAGCTCGCTATCCGTGATAATGGTCGCGACTTCGATAATCCTGTCGGTATCCGAGTTTAACCCTGTCATTTCCAGGTCTATCCAAATCAGGGCGTTACTGTCCTGCGACCCGTTGGGGGCTTGTGGCATACGTTTTCTCCGGATTTAATACTGATGCAATGGTAACATTCAAGGAAGTCCTACTGCGTTCGTCTTGTCATAATATATGCCCATGAATACCTTTACTACGATATTTCTGTCCCTGCTCGTCCTGTCGCTGCTGACGGAACTGTGGCTGGCCACGCGCCACATCCGTTACGTGGCCAAGCACCGCAAATCCGTGCCCGCCGCCTTCCGGAAGAAGATTGCGCTGAAGGACCACAAGAAAGCCGCCGACTACACCATTGCCCATACCCGTCTTGGGCGCATCGAGGACAT
The DNA here is from genome assembly GCA_041481225.1 of Sulfurifustaceae bacterium. Classification (GTDB taxonomy): domain Bacteria; phylum Pseudomonadota; class Gammaproteobacteria; order Acidiferrobacterales; family Sulfurifustaceae; genus Sulfuricaulis. The sequence goes on from JBGPBL010000011.1 coordinate 15,290, forward strand.
CTACAGCGTCGCCTTGCTATGCCTCTGGACCGTGGGTGGCGGGCTCGAATGGCTCGACCGGCTGTGGCGCGGGTTTGGCTGGGAGTGGCTCACCACCGGAACGGCCTTCATGCTGAGCACGTTTCTGATCATGGGCCTGCTCGACCTGCCGCTCGCTATCTACCAGACCTTCGTGCTCGAAAACCGTTTTGGCTTCAACAAGACCACGTTGGGACTGTTCTTTGCCGACCTCATCAAGAAAACCCTACTGATGCTGATACTAGGCACACCGCTGGTTGTCGCCGTCCTGTGGCTGATGCAGTCGGCTGGCGCCCTCTGGTGGGTATATGTCTGGCTGTTGTGGACCACGTTCACACTGCTCATGGTCTGGGCCTATCCCGCCCTGATCGCGCCGCTGTTCAATAAGTTCACGCCGCTCAAGGGCGGCGCCACGCGCGAGCGCATTCAGGCTCTACTCAAGCGCACCGGTTTCCGTTCGAAGGGCATCTTTGTCATGGACGGCTCTCGCCGCAGCGCCCATGGCAACGCCTACTTCACCGGCTTTGGCAAGGCCAAGCGCATCATCTTTTTCGACACGCTGCTCGAGCATCTCGGCGACAAGGAAATTGAGGCCGTGCTCGCGCACGAGCTGGGTCACTTCAAACGCCGCCACGTCATCAAACGCCTGCTCTTTACCTTCTGCATGAGCCTTGTGGGGCTCGCCCTGCTCGGCTGGCTCATGGTACAGCCGTGGTTCTATTCCGGCCTCGGCATGACACAGCCTTCGACCCATGCCGCGCTCATGCTGTTCATGATCGCGGGTCCGATCTTCATCTTTTTTCTCCAGCCGCTGTTCGCTTGGAGCTCGCGCCGGCATGAATATGAAGCCGACAGCTTCGCGGCCGAGCAGACCGATGCCCGCGATCTCGTCAGCGCGCTGGTAAAGCTCTACAAGGAAAACGCGAGCACTTTGACGCCCGATCCGCTGCACTCGGCCTTTTACGATTCCCATCCGTCTGCGAGCCTGCGCATCGCGCATCTGATGGGCAGATTCTGAACTACGTCAGCCAGGAGTAGCCATGACCAAGTCATTTCCGCTGTTTCTCGTCGCCGCCATGCTTTCGGTTTCCGCACAGGCCGCCTCGCTGCCAGGCGATGTCGCCAGCGGCAAGAAACTACATGATGCTAATTGTCTCTCGTGCCACAAGGACGAGGTATATAAGCGCCACGACCGGCACGTGACCTCCCTGGACGGCCTAACGGAACAGATCAGCGGGTGCAGCCACCAGACCAGTGTGAAATTCAGCGCCGAACAGCGCAACGATCTGACGAAGTACCTGAACGAAACGTACTACAAGTTCAAGTAGCACCGGTGACAGACTTGCTGAGCAAGGCCTGCAAACCCTGCGCACCGGGAACGCCCACGCTCTCGCGCGAGCAGGCCACCGTACTGCTCCAGCAGGTGCCGGGCTGGTCGATCAACGCATCCGCCACCGAACTCGATCGCGCCTTCAAATTCAAAAACTATTACGAGACCATGGCCTTCGTGAACGCGGTGGCCTTCATCGTTCACCGCGAAGACCACCACCCGGACATGGAAGTCGGCTATAACCGCTGCCACATCCGCTTCAGCACGCACAGCATCAAGGGGCTATCCGAGAACGACTTCATCTGCACCGCCAAAATCAACGCCCTGGCAGCACCCTAGGCCCGCCCCCTCGTGCTGAGGCGGTATTTCCGGGTTTTCCCGGCTTTAGTTGATTTAGCAAGACCTCTCCAGTCTCTCCATTCTGTACTAGACTTGATTTAAGTGCGCCATTTACACCTGCGCACGCATGTATCGTCAGTGCGCCCTCTTACCCGCGCACACAATCCGTTAATTACAACATCCTGCCGGGGGCTCATATGGACATCAAAAAATACCGAAACGCCGGAGGCATCGATCGTGTTCTCCGCGTAGTCATCGCGTCGGTGCTGATTTATTTTGGATTCATTAATACCGCCTTGATCGGCCAGACCCTGATCGCCACTCTCGTGGGGATATTGGGTATCGTTAATATCCTGGTCGCCATCACCGGCATCTGCCCCATCTACACCATTGCCGGTATCAGCACCTGTCCCAAAAGCAAAACATAAACTTCCAGCACCATGAAGTTGCGCACGTGGCTATTGCTGTCGTTTGTTGGCTTTGCGCTGCTCATTGTCGTTCTTTTCGGGGCAGTCACCTACCAGATTGCCATCGATAACCAGATCGACAAGGAAATCGGGCTTCTCCAGTTTTCTCTGAAAAATCAGGCCGCGGCAATGTCCGCGCGGAACGGAGCCATTCACTGGGAGGATTGGCTGCGTAGAGCAGAGCCGGAAGAAGACATTTATCTGGTGCTCAGCAAAAGCAAGCCCGGCGGGCTTCGACCAACCATGTCCTCGACCAGCGCCATACCCCTCGACAGCGACATATACGTCCCGTTAATAAAACAAATATCGGATGGTGCAACCGGCGGACGGACCATGCTGGATGGCGAATCGTACTTGTGGATTGCGGCAAAGATCGATTCAAGTCCCTATACACTGCTCACGCTCAACCAATTTCACCACTATGTCACCTCACCTCTAAAAACACTTGGTGCGCGAATAATCGCCGCTGGTCTCGTGGTCGTCTGGATCGCCGTTTGGGGAAGCCTGATTATTTCCGGCCTTTTCATAAAGCGGCAAGAAAAGCACAACGCCGCCATACTGCACCAAGCACTGCACGATGAACTCACCGGCCTGCCGAACCGCAATCTGCTTTATGACCGCCTTCAACAAGCCATCAATCTGTGGCATCGCGCACAAAAAACCGTGGCGTTGCTGATCATGGACCTTGACCGGTTCAAGGAGATCAATGACGCGCTGGGCCACCAGAGCGGCGATGAAGTGCTCGTGCAAACGGCCAGACGTCTGCGCGAGACGCTACGCGAAACGGACACGGTGGCGCGGCTTGGCGGCGACGAGTTTGCCCTGCTGTTGCCAACCGGCGATGCGCAACAGGCAACACAACTTGCCAACAAGGTGCTCAAGGCGCTTGAACCGCCCTATCAAATCAACGGTATTGCTCTCGATGTCAAGGCAAGCGTGGGCATCGCGGTTTATCCGGATCATGGCAATAATGCCGACGATCTTATCCGGCATGCGGATATGGCAATGTACCAGGCCAAACAGCAAGGCAGCGGATTCATGGTCTACGCGGTGGAATCGGATGCCAATAGCCTGAGTCGACTCACCTTGCAGGCCGAGCTGCGTCACGCCATCCAGAACGACAAGCTGGCGTTATATTACCAGCCGCAGGTAGACCTTGCGTCCAACTCTGTCATCGGCGTCGAAGCGCTATTGCGCTGGCAGCACCCGCAAAAAGGTTTCATTCCGCCTGACGAATTCATTCCGCTCGCCGAAAAGAGCGGTCTTATCTCCATGCTCACCGAGCTGGTGCTGAACAAGGCGTTCCATCAGTACAATATCTGGCAGCAAGCGGGGATCCATTTAACAATCGCCATCAACCTGTCCGCCAGGAATCTGCATGATACCCGTCTCCCCTCTCATATTTCCCGCATGCTCAGCACACTGAAGATTCCTGCCGACCGCATTCATCTGGAAATAACGGAAAGCGCCATGATGGTCGATCCAGCCAAGGCCAAGCAGATTCTGGATGGATTCGATGACATTGGACTGGGTCTTGCGATCGATGACTTCGGTACAGGTTATTCGTCGCTGTCCTACCTCAAACGCCTTCCGGTGGATGTCATCAAAATTGACAAGTCCTTTGTGCTCGACATGACGAAGGATGAAAACGATGCCTCGATCGTACGTGCCACGATTGACTTGGCGCATACCCTGGGCCTCAGGGTTGTGGCCGAAGGCGTGGAAGACCGAGAAACCTGGTCTGCCCTGCAAAAACTCGGCTGCGACATCGCCCAGGGGTATTACATCAGCAAGCCGGTTCCCGCGGAGGAGCTGGTGCGCTGGCTCGCCAGCAACAATTTCAAACCCGATAGCGGCAGGGTGGCGGTGAGCTAAGCCGGCCACCTTACCCGGCTGTTCAAGCCGTTACGTCGCTCCGCTCAGCAGGATCTCACCGAATAAATCACGTGTCCTGCCTTTGCCGGTGAGCGCTTCATGCAGAATGCAGATGGCGTGTATTTACGTCTTGTCGTCCAAACAACCCGGCAAACCACGCTCAAGCGTCGGATAAAGTGGCTCGACACCCAGATCCTCACGCATGCGTCGGTTATCAAGCCGCTTCGATTCCGCCAGATACGAAAGCATTCCCGCACCCATCTGGCGCCGTGCCAGCTCCATGGTGATCGCCGGGGGGCGTGGCAGTTTCAGCATATCGGCGACGCGATTGAAAAAATCCGTCATCGTGGTTGGGTGTCCATCACAGATATTATAGATACCCGATGCATTGCTGCGACGTGCGGCGGCGAGACAGGCGCACGCCAGATCGTCTGCATGGATGCGGTTGCTGAAGGGAGACTCCTCCTCGCACAGTACCGGCTCGCCAGCGCACAGACGTTCTTCCGGAAGACGCCCCGGACCATAGATGCCGGGCACACGCAGAATGACGACGGAGACGTTATGGGCTTCACCCCATCGGCGCAGCGCCGTTTCCGCCGCCAAACGTCGCTTGGCCCGGTCCGCCTGCGGGTTCGCCGGCCGGTCTTCCGTGACCCATTCGCCTTGGCAATCTCCATAAACGCCAGTCGTGCTAATGAGAACAATGCGCTTTGGCAGGTTGGGCGGAATCAACGCGGACACGAACGCTTCCATTCTGGGGTCGATTACGCCCTTTCCCGAAGGCGGCGCAAAATAATACACGACAGAATTTCTGACCGGCAGAGGGACTAAAGACGATGGCACATCGAGATCGCCAGAAAACGGTTTGATGCCACTCGACGACAGACGCTGTGCTGACGTCTCCGAGCGTGCCAGACCCGTAACGGTGCTGCCTTCGGCCTGCTCCAGCCTGGCCACACGCCTGCCGATGTCACCACAACCAATAATCAGTACGCTAGCTGCGCCGCAGGTCATCGCGCACCGCAATCGGTGTGGGGTAACGCCAGACAATCAGATACATCGACACCATCATGGAAACGATGGTGGTCAATTCAAGCAGGTGGGCCGCCCGGTGACTTACCACACCGGTCTCCAGAGCCAGCACCGCGATCAACAGGCTGAACTCACTGCCCTGCCCGAGCCGCATTCCGATTTCCGCCGCGCGCGGCTCTTTTTCACCGGTACTCACGAGCAGCCGGCGAAATACCCAGGGCTTGGCCACCAGCAGTACCCCCGCGAGCGCGATGGCGGGCAGGGCCACATCCGCCAACGCCACGATGTCGAGACCGGCGCCAAGCGTGAAAAAGAAAATAATCAGGAAAAAATCACGCAGGGGCTTGAGGCTCTCGGCAATAAAAAACGAGATACGGCTCGTCGCCAACGCCACCCCGGCGATGAAGGCGCCGATTTCGCGCGATAACCCAAGCCATATGGAAAGCTCGGCCAGCCCCAGGCACCAGCCAATGGCCAGCAGGAAAATATATTCCTGAATCACATCGAAGCGCGTGATCAGCGGAACCAACACATAGCGCTCCACCAGATACGCCAGTACACACACCCCAAGTAGCGCCAGCACCAGACCGCCAGCATCGGCAAGTAAAGTACTCTTGCCCACACCTGCCTGCAATAACAGCAACAATACAATCGCGATCATGTCCTGCAGCAACAAGATACTGATCATGATCTCGCCGGTATGGCGGTGATGCAGTACCGTCGTCGGCAACAGCTTAAGGCCCACGATCGTGCTTGAGAACATGAGCCCGCCACCGAGGACCAATGCCTCCACAGTCGTCAATCCAAGCAGGAAACCGGCCAGCACACCCAAGGCACCAAAGACCGACGAGCTCACGCCGGTCACAAGCGTCGCCGACCCGAGCAAGCGAAACAGCTTTTGCGGGTGCATGTTAAGGCCGAGGAGAAACAACAGAAACATGATGCCGATGTCGGCCACGCCCTTGATGAGCGAGGCGTCCGTAACCCACCCGAGCAGCGAGGGGCCCATAACGACGCCCAGCACAATGTACGACACAATCAAGGCCTGACGCGCGAACAACGCCACGGTGGCGAACACCGCAGCGCCGGTGAAGATCAGGAATACGACGAAAGGCAGCGACTCATGGACCACGACCGCAGACTCCTTGCGCTATGTCGGCAGCACACCGGTGCGAACAGGTAAGGGTATCGGACAACCCGCGCCTCACGCCTCACGCCGACCGGCAAGCGCCCGTGCCAGCGTATGACGATCGGTATATTCCAGCTCACCGCCGATAGGCACGCCATAGGCAATGCGTGTCGCGCGAATACCGCGGGCGCGCACCAGCTCACCGATGTAATGCGCCGTCGCCTCACCTTCCACGGTCAGGTTAGTGGCCAGCACGACCTCCTTGATGGTTCCCTCATCGAGCAGGGTCTCAAGACGCGGAATACCGATTTCATCCGGGCCAATACCGTCGAGCGGCGACAGCCGCCCCATCAGCACAAAATACACCCCATTGAATACGCCGGATTGATCGAGCGACATGAGATCGGACGGCGTTTCAACAATACACAGAAGCGATTTATCACGGCGCGGCGAATTGCAGATGGCGCAGAGATCCGTTTCGCTCAGGTTGTTGCAACGCTTGCAGTGGGCGATGCGCTCGATGGCGTTCGTGAGCGCCTGCGCGATGGTACGCGCGCCTTCGCGATCGCGTTCCAGCAGGTGATACGCCATGCGGCTCGCGCTCTTTGGGCCCACACCAGGCAGCCGGCGCAGGGCCTGCTTGAGGGCTTCGAGGGCGGTAACGTCGTTCATCAGTTAGAACGGCAGATTCAGGCCAGGAATATTGAGTCCCGCGGTAAGCCCCGCCATTTTTTCCTGCGTGGTCTTTTCTACCTTGCGCACCGCGTCGTTCACCGCCGCGGCGATAAGGTCCTCAAGTACCTCTTTGTCATCTTGCATCAGGCTCGGATCAATCTGCACTCGCTTGATATCATGGCGGCAGGTCATCACCACATTGACCATTCCGCCACCGGCGCTGCCGGTCACCTCGATGGTGGCAAGCTGCTCCTGGGCCTTTTTCAGGTTTTCCTGCATGGCCTGCGCCTGCCGCATGATGTTGCCGATTCCGCCTTTCATATTGTCCTCGTCTGCTGTTAGACCTTGGGTCGAATGGAGCCCGGGTTGACCCGGGCACTGAATTTTTCCTGCAAGGCACGGACGTTGGGATCGTCCGTGATAGCCTGGACGGCCGCCTGCTGGCGCTCATCCTGCACCCGCACTTTTTCCATCGCCGGCGTTTCCACCTGCGGACGCCCGTGGCGAATGGTCAGCATGATGGCCTGACCATAATAGCTTTCCAGTGCCTGCTTAAGCTCCACCTCGCGCTCCTTGTTCAGCAACTGCACGCGTGATTCGTCAAGCACCAGCACCATGGCTCCGTTCTCATAGGATTCCAGCGTCGTATTGTTGGCCAGTTCGCGCAGAAGTCCGGCCACCTTGAGTTGGGATACCACCTCAGCCCACTTCGTGCTTGCCGGGGCAATCACTTTGGGCGCGGCAACCGCCGGGGCCGGGGTTGGTTGTGCTTTGGGTGTGGCGATGGGCTGACTCGTTACCGTGCGCGCCACGGTGCGTGGCTCACTGTCTTGCACCGGGCGAAACGCCACCATACGCAGCAGCGTCATCTCCATCCCGCTGCGCATGTCCGGCGCATAGGGCAGGTCGCGCCGACCCATAATGCCGATCTGATAATAAAGCTGCACATCCTGCGGCGTCATGGTGCGGGCGTGCGCCAGTAAACTCTCGCCGCCCTCGCCCACCAGGGCGGGATCGGCCTGTCCCAGCGCGATCCGGTGCAACGCCAGCAACAGGTCCTCCAGCAGGGTTTCATAATCCAGGCCGTGTTCGGTAATGTCCGCCACGGTCTGCAGTAAACTCTGGGCATCGCCCGCCGCGAGGCCTTGCAACAAACGGCCGATATAATCCTGGTCGATGGTGCCGAGCATGGCGCGCACGTCGTCTTCCTGAATTTTTCCGCCGCCATAAGCGATCGCCTGATCCAGCAGTGAGAGGCCATCGCGCATGCTGCCATCGGCGGCATGCGCCAACAGCTTGATCGAGGCGGCGTCGTGGCCGACACCTTCGGCATCGAGAATCTTCAGTATCTGTGCGGCAATCTGTTCCGGTTGCAGACGCTTGAGGTTGAATTGCAGGCAACGTGACAGCACCGTGACCGGCAACTTCTGCGGATCGGTGGTGGCGAGCAGGAATTTGACATGCGGCGGCGGTTCTTCCAAGGTTTTCAACAAGGCGTTGAAACTGTGCCCGGAGAGCATGTGCACTTCGTCGATGAGATAGACCTTGTAGCGTGCGCGTGTCGGTGCGTACTGTACGTTGTCGAGCAGCTCGCGCGTGTCGTCCACCTTGGTGCGCGAGGCGGCATCAACCTCGATCAGATCGACGAACCGGCCCTCATCCACCTCCAGGCAGGCGCTGCACTTGCCGCAGGGCGTGGAAGTGACACCGATTTCACAATTCAGGGATTTTGCGAGAATGCGCGCAATGGTGGTCTTGCCAACGCCACGGGTACCGGTAAACAGGAAGGCATGGTGCAGACGGTCGTTGTCCAGCGCATTGACCAGGGGGCGCACGACATGCTGCTGGCCCACAAGCTCGCTGAACGTGCGTGGGCGCCATTTACGCGCCAAAACCTGATAGCTCATGGATCGGGGATCTTCTCTCGAAAATACGCAAACCTTTAATGGGTGGCGGCTCGAGCCAACCACACCCCAGCACCCGGAAAATCTGCTGCGGCTGCTTCCTTCCGGACCTGACCGGGTTCACAGCTTCCGTCGCCGAGGGGACCAGCTCTCACCGCCATAATCAATCACGACATGCGAAGTGTACCACGGAGAGAGTGCACGGTTAAAACCGGATGTAGGCAAAGGTTTTGTAAAAATGGCGGCGACCCTACAGGGTCGCCGCCATTCATGCCCGACTTCTGTCTGGCGGGCATTTTTGCGGCCGTGCTACGTGGTCTGCTGGATTCCAGCGATAAACCAGCTGGCATTCGGCTGCAACTGCGCTCGCTGCACATGCCAGATTTCGTTGAACGGTGCGGCGGCGCCGTTTTCCTCTTCGCGGATCGTGCCACTGTAGCGCACGCTGGCAATGGTCAAATCACCTTCGGTAACCACGTTCGCCAGCTCCGCGTTGAGCGACACGACATCGGTTTTTTGCGGCTTGTCACCGCGCTCCTGAAGTTGCAGGCTGATCTCTGCGAAAACCTCAGGGGTGGTGTATTCACGGATGTCGTCCAAATTCTTGGTGTCATAGGCCACTTGCAGGCGGATGAAGTTGGCTTTGGCGGCGCGCAGGAATGACTCCTCGTCAAACCATGCTGGACGGCCATTACTGCTGACTGGCGTTGCGCTCCCGCCAGACGGGATGTTCGCGACGGCCTGGTCGCCGTAACCGGCATACTGCACCGCCTGAGTCTGCGGCGCGCGGCGCATGGCGCGGAAGATAAAGAAAATAATGGCACCAATACCCAGCACTGCCACGATATCCATGAAATTTATACCGTCGAAGCCGTGCCCCATGAACATCGCCGCCAGCAATCCACCAGCGGCCAAGCCAGCCAAGGGGCCGAGCCAGCGGCTTCCGCCGGTGGCGGGCGCGACGCCTGGTGACGACGGCGAAGCGGGCGGCGCAACGGGTTGACTGGTGCTCTGGCGTTGTTGGCCAAAACTCTTCCCGCCTCCGAAACGTTTAGCAAACGCATCGTGCGTTACCGAACCAAGAGTGAGAAAGGCAACGAGAAGAAATACCAGAAATTTGCGCATCGGCGGCTCCATCATTTTGAGTGCGATGGATTCTAGAGGTTTCACCGGGAAGAAGCGAATAATGACCCCAGTAAACTGCCATGGAACCGATCATTCCTGGAAACGTCTGCTGTGCCTGCAGATGAAATACGTTATAAGAAAACGCCGGGTAAAAAAACCCGGCGTTTATTGCGGCAAAAGCTGAAATCCCGAATTACTGACCAAGCCCCTTCGCTACGTCAAGCACCACGTGTGTCTTCTTGTTGAGGATGAGCAGATCGGTGCCAACACGCACGCGCACATAATCCTTGGATGGCAGCTGTGGCAGCTGCTGTTCCAGATCGCGCGGCAGCGGTTCGTATTTAACGTCATCCGGCAACCGGTCATGCCTCGCCAATCCCGGTGGCAAGCTGTCGCGCTTGGCTAAGCCCGGAGGCAGATCGCCGTCGCGTTTCGCCAATCCCGGTGGCATGCCTTTTCCTCTCCCCCTGCCGTGGCCTTCATGTTCACCATGTCGGTCATCATCCCGTTCACCCTGATATTTGCGGTCATCATCACGCTCACCTCGGTATTTCCTGCCATCATCCCGATCATTCTCATGTTCACGATTCTTGCGGTAATAATGCTCGACAGTCGATCGGTCATCGTTACTGAACACGACGGAAACCGAGCTGTCGCCCTCACGTGCGGTGACTTTGCCAGACACGGACACGTCCGCAGCCATGGCAGTCCCGGGCAGGAAAAAACATGCAATAAATAAATATCGTCTCATAATATAGCTCCCTTCGATGTTGTATAGATTCGGTCGCTTAACGTCTGGCGGGCTTCTTCACAAACGGAAAAACATCCGTCAGCCCGAGAATATCGGTAAGCAAGAGAACGAGGAAGATCAAAACGAGCGCGTCGAAAGCATCGCCGCCCGCGGGCAACTGGTCTATCTTGGCGGAGAGTTGCTGCAGTTCGTCGCCGGTGAGGCTGTCCACACGCGCCTGCACCTGATCCGGGCTCGCGCCACGGGCGATCAGAGCGTGCTTAACATCTTCACGCGCAAGCACCGTCGTGAGGCGATAATGCACTTCCTGTGCCTGCTGGCCACGTACCACAACGTCAGTAGCCACCAGTGCAGCATTGGCTGCCGGCAGATGTAACGTCAGGGATAGAAATCCGAGCAATACAGCGTGAACGACTGGCCTGGCCACACGACGAAAATTTTCCATATATCATCTCCTGAGACATGGTTTGCAGGACTTGTAGGCTGGCATGCGCCATTATCCGGATAGTCAGGCGATGCCTACAGGAAGTATAGGCCAATCATCAATATGTTCCACGCATGTAAAAACATGCTTAACACTGGGGCGTAGTTCACCCGAATTCAGCAGCACTATTAATGAAACTTCTGCAGCAAGGGGGTAGAACTAACTGGTAACCTGTTCTTACAGAAACCAGAAAACCGAGGGCCGCCTCAACGGGACGACCCTCTTGTTTTCTCCGCAACCTATTTCTGGTTTACCAGCTTATAGCCCTTGGGCACCGCAAACATGCTGTCGTGCACGGGCTCGACCTTAAGCGACTTCACTTCGACCACAAAAGACAAAATGGGCCTGCTCTCCGCCTCCTCGGTCTTTTTCTTCGTAAACATGTCGGTGATGCCCGAAACCACGCCCGAGGCACTTGTTGGTGCGCGGTTACCGGATGCGGCTTCCTTGGGCTCGCATGCGTTGCCCTGCATATTCCAGTCGATGCGAGTCGAAATGGGGTGCCCCTTGATCTTTCCCATCTCGCGGCCCACGGCGAGAAAAGCCGAGCGGTCAGCGGGGCTCATTGCACTGGAAAGATAACCCATGATCATCTTGCCCACTTCGGCCGGGAGTATCTTGTCACTCGCGGACGGCGCGATCTTGCCGAGGTACCCACGGGCGTAGGCTGCTTCCATGTCCAATGCCTGCTGCAACGCAGGTGTAACGGGTGTGGTCCAGACGTCCACGTTCAGTGTGCTCGTCGTCTTGCGTGCGGTGTTGTCCTGAAGCGTTACCAACCAAGCAACCTTATACTCATCGGTATCGAACCCGTTAATTTTCTGCTTCTGCCCGGTGGGTTTCACGGTGAAACTGGTCTTGGCGATCTTCATGGTGCAGTCCGGCTCATGCTGCTGCCGGGGCTGCTCGGACTTCTGCTCAGCCTGTACCGGCTTGGACGGTGCACGGCAACCCGTCACAGGGCACTCGGTATATTCCTGCTTGTCCGGGTTGAGCGTCCATACCAGATTGCGGTCGAGCCGCGTGATCAGCGCTTTATTGTTCGTGCCAATCAGAAAACCCGTGAAGGTACCGGTACCCTTCAGCACCGAATCTTCCCGGTTCATGTTCGAACGGCAATAGTTGCGATCCGTGCTCTCGTACGGGAAAAATCCTTTGATCCCCTCGTTGATAACGTGGGTCTCGATCACGGCGGTTGGGTGTGTCGGTGTGTTGTCAGGCTCCTGAACCGGCAACGGGGTTGTTGCACAGCCCGCTATACCAGCAACCACACCAGCAATAACAAGTAGCTTGTACACCATGTTCCTCTCCTTGTGTCAGATTAGTCCAATATAGCCGCAAATTTTTGGTTTACTATACTTAATAATAGGCAATAAAACGCGCGTGAGTAGCTTAGTATACGTGCCGGAGGGCCTTAAATGGGACAGGAAGATCTGCTGACGGTCAAGGGATTAGCCTTTCAAATGACAGAGGACGACAAGACCCTTCAGGCGGTCTTCACTCCTGTTGAACTGAAACAACCAATCGATGTCAACCTGATCAAATCCGCGTTGGCCAACCAAGGCCTCGACACACTGTTCCTTGCCGAACATACACTGGCGGAACTGGCCAAGAAATACAGCGCCGCCTCCGAACCCTTCACGCTTAACATCGGTGAACGCCGGGACGGCGTCGTCGCCGTAACGGTCACCGAGGATAAAATGACTGCCAGCCTTACCATCACCCCGCCCTGCGGTGGCCAACCGGTGAACCGGCAACAAGCGCTCGATGCCTTGCAAGCCGCTGGCGTGGTGAGTGGCATTGTGGATGCGGAAATCGACGCCGCCCTCGCCCGCGAAAAAGTTTCCACCATGCCGGTGGCCCGGGGGCGAACACCGGTGCACGGTCACGATGCCCAATTCCGTACCCTGATTCCAGAAATCAAAGGGAGGCATCCCAAGATCGATGAACATGGCATATCCGATTACCGTGAGTTGGATCAATTTGCCACGGTCACGAAAGACACCCCCCTGATGCGCCGGATACCGGCCACTCCGGGAGCCGCGGGTGAAACGGTTCTCGGTACAGTGATTCCGTCACAGCCCGGCAAGGATCCGCCCTTCGCACCAGGACTCAAAGGGGCGCAGGTCCATCCGACGGAGAAAGACTTGCTCATCGCCGAGATTGCCGGCCATGCCGTGTTGGTGCACAACGGCGTCATGGTCGAAACCATCCTGACCGTACAGGATGCCGATCTTTCTACCGGCAACCTGAACTTCGAGGGAACCATCCACGTCGTGAAAGACGTCAAAATAGGAATGAAACTCAAGGCTTCCGGGGACGTGATCATCGGTGGCATTATGGAAGCTTCAGACATTGATGCTGGCGGCAACGTCAGTGTCAGAGGGGGCGTCCTCGGCCATGTCGCCATCAATGACCATGGCGCCTCCATCCACCCTGGCATGGCACGTATCCGTTGCGGTGGCTCCGTCAGCGCACACTTTATAGAGAACGCATCGGTCGAAGCCGGTGACAGCATTATCGTCGATGAAGAAGTCAAACGCAGTGCGCTCACGGCCGTCAACCAGATCATCGTTGGCAAAAAGGGCTCAAGGAAGGGCCATATCATCGGCGGTGCAGCACAGGCGACGCTCCTGGTACAAACGATCATCGCCGGCTCCCACGCCGGCGTTGTCACCAAAATTGAAGTAGGCGTTAATCCCCTGCTCCATGCAAAACTCGACGCCGTGGCCCAACAGCTGCAACATCTGGAAAAAGAACGGGAGGATGTGGCTCGCGTGATCGCCTATACCCTGGAACACCCCACACGCGTCAACCCCGATACCATGCGCAAGGCAGAGCGCACCTACGAGAGGCTACAGGTCGATATTGCCGAGCGCACCGAGGAAAAGGAAACCCTGCAAACCCAAATGAACCTCGCCGACAACGCCAAGGTCGTTGTCGGTCTACGAATGCATAGCGGGCTTCAGGTAAAAATCGGTCACAAGGTGCGGGAAATCGACGAGGAGCGTATCGGCGGAGTGTTCAGCCTGAAAGAGGATGAAGTCTTTATCGGCGACACTTGAGACAAAGGCCGAAAGGAAACGATTGCTATCCGGTTATGCCCTTCCTTTTGAAGGCTTCAATCCAGGCAGGTATTTCTCCTGCGGGCATTGGTCGAGCAATGGCATATCCTTGCACAAGGTCACAATCATTTTTTCGCAGCCAATCAAGAATATCTAAGGTTTCGGCACCCTCTGCTACCACAGACAAACCCAGTTCGTGACAGAGCACAATCGTGGAACGAACAATGGCGCTGTCTTTGGGTGAGTTAATAACGGAGCGAATAAAGGTCTGGTCAATTTTTAGTTCGTGCACTGGTAAAGTCTTGAGATAAGCGAGTGACGCCTGTCCCGACCCATAGTCATCGATCGAAAGCTTGAAACCCAGCGCCTCCAATTCTGCCAGATGTGCCAAGGCGAGCTCAGGCTCGGCCATGAGTGCGCTCTCGGTGATCTCAAGATATAACTCACCCGCTGGAACCTTGCGCAAGGCAACCAACCTGCGCATTTGATCGACCAAATCGGGATTTAACAGATCAATCGCGGAAATATTGATCGATAACGCGAGGAGGTATCCATCTCCGCGCCAGCGTTCAGCTTGTGTCACAACGCTTTCCAACAGCCACGGTGTAATCTCGCGAATGAACCCAGTCTTCTCCGCAAAAGGTATGAAATCCTGCGGAGCCAACAACCCGCGACCCGGGTGCTGCCAACGTAGCAGTGCTTCAGCGCCGATAATTTTACCGGAGATCAGATTTAATTTTGGCTGGTAGTAGACCACGAACTCCTGGCGGATAAGGGCCTCGCGCATTTCTCCAAGCAGCGATAACTGTTCATGGGGCGGGTCGCTGTCGGCGTCGGCGGCGAACGCAAAACCTGCGTGTCTCCGTTTTGCCGAATACATCGCGAGTTCTGCGCGCCGCATAAGGGTAGTAATATCCCGGCCATCCTTCGGGTAGAGAGCAATTCCGAGGCTGCCATCGACATCGAGACGCTGTCCTTCCAGCAAGATGGGCGCACGCATGGTATCGAGTAGGGCTTCCGCAAAGCTCTTAACTACTGCCTCATCCGCCCCTTCCAGCAGGAAAGCGAATTCGTCGACCCAGAGCCGGGCGGCCAGTGCGCCTCCGGGAGTGAAATGGGCCAGACGCACACCAACCTCGTGCAAGAGCTGGTCTCCGATCGGGTGGCCAAGCGCATTATTGATCATGCCAAAACGTTCAAGATTGAATATGGCGATGGTGGCTGGTTCATTCTTGGGATGACGCTCAAACGCCTCGAGAAAGAAAGTACGGTTGGGCAAACCAGTAAGTGAATCCTCGTAGGCAAGCTTGAGAATCTTGTCTTCGCGGGCAGCGATGCCTTCACGCATATGATCGAAGCTGAGGGCTAACTGGCCAATTTCGTCAGGCGGCAAACGCGGGATGGGGTGCGTGTAGTCACCGTCCTGAATACGGCGCGCCACTTCCGCCAGGTGGTTAACAGGTCTTGCGATTCGTCGCGCAAAAATGATGCTGCCGACGACAAACATGGCAATGCCACCGAGCACGATAGTCCACAAAGCCGTCTGCATGGCACGAAAGGGTGCCTCCGCCTTCTCCAGCGAGCGTTGCAATATGACCGAGGCTTCATGGCCCAGGGGTATCTGCCGTATTTGATAGTGTTCTCCATCCAGCGATAATATTTCTGATGTGTTTTCTCTCAGCAGCGGCAACAGTCCCGTGGGCACAGCCTTTCGCTGCGAGCCATCAAGCGAGGAAGCGAGTAGCGCGATACTGTCATGATCGTGGTGTATAACGCTGATGGACAACCCTGTTATCTCCGATAGATCACGCGCCCATCTGTCATCGACGGGGAACCCCATTGCCACCCAGGCGATAAATTTAGGGGCTGAAATGGGAACCAGAACGATCTGATAGAGTCGACCGTCCTTCAGCTGCTTGAAGTCGCTACTCTTGCCTTGCGCGCCCGCAATCGCAAGCATGTCCGGGAACGGAGATGCGTCAGGCGCTGAACCGCTGGGTTGCACACTGGCAATCAACCGGCCACCCGAATCGATCACCATCATCACCTGAGCGCCGATACGCAGGCCATGATTGCTCAGCACTGAACGTATAGTTGGACGATCTTGCGTTGCGACAGCCTCGCGAAAACCGAAATCGGCAGACAACACCGTGGCGGTAATCTCCAGCTGACGCTGGTTTTGCTCAATCAGCCTGGTGAAGACATGGGCACCTGTTGAAAGCCCCTGCTCCATCTCGGCGGCGATGGTGTGCTCGTTGCTGCGGGAGACCAATACAAGAATCAGCGCCATCACCAGCACCAGGAGGCCAACGAACAGGACAGCGATGCGGTGCTGCAATGAGCGGATGAGCATTTACTTAATACGTACCGGCATCAACGGGCGGCTTGGACTTGGTAATCCGCGGCGATATATCCATCCTCTGCTCGAGCCGGATTGGCGCATCGCCAATTTCGATTTCGTGCGGCGACAATATGGATTTCTGGAGAGGATGCCAGTATCGCAGTCGATATCGACCGGAAGGCACATCGATGATGTGCGCCACTCCCTTGCTGTTCGTCTTGGCGAAATAACTTGAATTGACGACCAGAATATAAGCCTCCATCCAGTCATGGATATTGCAGCCAAGAGCCACCTCGCCTGGCTTGTCGAACACCACTGGCCGTGCGGGCTTCCCGGCATAGAGCTTTATTTCAAAGATCTTGGCCTGCGAAAACGAATAGACATGGTGTTTGAATGGATCTCGATTGGGGAACTCAATCGCCGTTCCTGTCTGCACGACGGTAACGTAGGGAATGAATTCACGATCGCGCTGCTCGATTTTAGCCGTCGTGTGCTTCTGAATAACCGTGCCCACGACTGGCTCAAGCACTACCGCGGCATCCTCTACCGGCATTTCAGCCGGTGTCGCGACATGGGTTTCAATTTTACCGGCCCATGCATGAAAACTGGCCAACGTCAGCGCCGCGAACCAGACGACGCGTGCCGTATTCAATGATCAACCTGAATGGCCGGTGCGATTTGCCAGATCTCTGTAGTCAGGCCGCCATCGCGGTAAACCAGCACGTGCCATGCCTTGACCGGCTTTGCGCCGCCGTAGTCCGCTTTGCCCTCGACCGTGGTCCCCTTCGGATTAGCATACGACTCCAGCTTGCTGAATGTAGCTGGCCGTGGCGCCCCGCCATTGGCGGCGATGAATTTTTTCCACACCGCACGGATTTCTGTTTTACCATGATAACGGCCATCAAGTGGGCCGCCCACCCAATCCAGGTAAGCGTCTTCGGCATAGTCTCGCATCAGCGCCTCAATATCTCCTGCGGCGACCGCATTGAGGTGCGCCTTAGCCTTCGCTTCATCGAGAGGGCCGGCAAGCGCGGATTGGAGGAAGAGGCACAACAATACAGAGGCAATGGACAAGCGGATCATGACGTTCTCCCTTGGTTTATGAGGACTGAAAATTATTATAACGATATCCTCGGAGTTCACCTACAGTGCACGCCTGCTTAACGTCTTCCCCGCCCTAAAGAACGGGGATTTCCACAACCGGAGGGCGACGTGCCGCCCCGACAAGGATATATGAATTTGGAAAAATCCTTGACGGCAATTACGTATCACGCTCACGGCGGCTTGCCCTCCTTTTCATGGTCTTCTCCCAGTTGTATTTCTGGCGATCGACCGGCTATTTGATGTCGCCGCAGCTGGACCCCAGCCATCGGCCAGCGATGGAGACATGAACGGCCATGGCATGATTGGCGTCGCTTGCGTTCATCTGCATGGTGCCCTTGATGCGCTCGCGTGATAGCGCCTCCATCCTGACCTCGCCGACACGCTTGGGCTTGGTGCACTGGAGTTTCCCATGCCACTGGGTGCGCGTACTCGAAATCATGGTGTGGGTGCACGACTCTTTTTTATCCTCTGCGTCCTGGAACGGCTCGCGCTCAAGCTTCTCCTTGGTCAGGCATGATTTATGGACGTGTGTCTGAGGACCCTTCGCCTGTCGCACCTTCATGGCCGCCTCGAAACGCGCCTTTTGCTCGGGCGCCATCTTACTGGTGTCAACGGGGGGCATGCCGCTCATCTCGGTCGTGGTCGTGTTCTCCCAGAGGCCGAGCTTCACGTCGAGCGGTTCCGCGTACGCGGCGGTACTGGCAAGCGCCAGTGCGATGAAGATGCCTGATTGCTTTATTCTCATGATGCGAAGACCTCATTAAGGTTATGAAGAAAAGCCATTGTGTCGTGGCGGACTCTATTTCGCCTTGAAGGTGGCAGCGTTGTCAGTTTCATGACCTGGTCACTCCGCGTATCCATAACGAATTATCATTCGTTATCATAACCGCTAACCATTTAGCAGTCTTGCCAGACTTAATTTACGTCCGTCGTATCAACGCCATGAAGTCTGTGCTATTTCTCTTCGCAGATTTCCTAACTACGCGCGCCGAGTTCGGGTGCATGCACGCCCATGGCAGCAAGCTGAAATTCCTGAAACCGGACGATTCTGAGTCTCTCAGCCAGCGTTCACCGCCAACGCGCGTATCTCATCCTGATTAAGGCGGTGCTGTTCCTCCATGACGAGCTGCGCCAGCTCCTTGGCGAAGACATTGAATTCCGCTGAACCCGGATCGCGTTCACGAGGCAAGGTGATGACAACCTCGCGCTTGATGGTACCGGGCCGGTAAGTCATTACGACCACACGATCGGCGAGGTGTACCGATTCCTCGATACTGTGAGTAACGAAGACGATGGTTTTTTTAAGTTCGGCCCAGATGCGCAGCAACTCATCCTGCAGATTGCGGCGCGTGAGCGCATCGAGCGCGCCGAAAGGTTCGTCCATGAGCAGGATAGGCGCATCCAGTGCCAGCACCCGCGCGATGGCAACGCGCTGACGCATGCCGCCCGAAAGATCTCGCGGGTAGCGACCGCGAAACTCCGTCAGCTGCAGCATCGTCAGCAGTGCACTCACCTTTTCCCGGATCTGCGGTTTCGGCGTTTTCTGGATCTCGAGGCCAAAGGCAATGTTCTTTTCCACCGTCATCCACGGAAACAACGCATACTCCTGAAACACCATGCCGCGATCGGGTCCCGGCGCGGCAACCACCTGCCCGTCCACCATGATGCGACCGGTGGTGGTTGGTACAAATCCGGCAATGGCATTGAGCAGCGTGGACTTGCCGCAGCCCGACGGACCGAGCAGGCACACGAACTCGCCGCGCCGGATGTCAAGATTGATCCCGGTCAGCGCGACGACTTCCTGCTGCCGATCCTCGCGGAAAACCTGGCTGACCTCGCGGATGCTGATGTAGGCGTTGGTAGTCACCGGTGTTCAATCCCGCGGTGCCATTTGAGTAGCCAGTTATTAAGCGAACTCATGCCGGCGTCGATCGCCAGTCCCAACAGACCGATAGTGATCATGCCGGCGATGATCTTGTCCGACCAAAAAAATTCACGCGCCTCGAGGATGCGGTAACCGAGACCACTGTTCACCGCGATCATTTCGGCCACGATCACGACGATGAAGGCCGTGCCCATACCGATGCGCGCGCCAGTCAGAATGTAGGGCGACGACGCCGGCAGCATGACCCGCATGAAAAGCGTCATCCGATTCGCGCCGAGGCTCTCGGCGGCGCGGATGTAAATCGCGTCCACATTCCGCACCCCGGCAATGGTGTTCATGAGCACCGGGAAGAAGGCACCGATAGTGATCAGAAACACCGCCGGTGGGTTGCCCAGCCCGAACCACAGGATCGCGAGTGGAATGAATGCAATGGGCGGGATCGGACGCAACACCTGGACGAGAGGATTGAACAGCTTGTACACGTTGTCGCTCGCACCCATGAAGAGCCCGAGCGGCAACGCCAGCCCGGCGCCTATCAGAAAGCCCAAGACCACGCGGTGCAGACTGGCATAGGCATCGTGCAACAATTCACCCGACACAAGCCACGTAAGATAGCCCGACTTGGCGGGATCGAATGGTTCGTATGGACTTAAATACTGAAACCATTTCTTGGCCACAGCCAGTGGCGACGGCAGAATCAGGGGGCTCACCAAGCCACTCGACGATACCCAGTGCCACAGCCCGAGCACCAGGCAAGGCACAATCACGCCCTGCAACAGCCTGATTGGCTTCGACAGTTTCATCCTGACGGCCCGCGTCTCCGCCTTACTTGATCTTGAGATCCTTCTTCGCCTTTGCCAGCAGATCGAGCTTCACCCAATCCATGGCAACCGGCGGTTTGGTCATCTTACCGACTCCGTACTTCACCATGGAATCAGTGGTGACCTGAACGTGGTCGAGTGTCATATCGTAAGTGAACGCCGCGTTGCTCAACGCGTCCTGATAGTCCTGACTCGTGATTTGTCCCTTGAACATATTCTCGCGCACATACTTCTCGGCAAGCTGGGGATTGTCGATAAAGTACTTCGTGGCCTCGACGAACACCTTCATCAGGCGCTGGGCCACATCGCGGCGCTCGTTGTACATCTTTTCGGTCATCACCAGCGCCCGGATCGGCTCACGCATCTTGGTGTCATAGGGCTTTATCACTTCCACACCCCAACCCCTGTTGATCGCCTGCGACGATTGCGGCTCCGACTGACACATGGCGTCGATCTGTTTCTGCTGCAGCGCCTGATTCAGATCAGCGAACGCCATGTAGACGATCTGCACGTCCTTGCCCGGCTGGTCAGACCAGATGAGCTTGTGCTTGGCGAGTTCCGCAAGCAGCAGCAGTTCCTGCGCCCCGCCACGTGCTACGCCGACGCGTTTACCCTTGAGGTCGGCCACTGATTTAATGTTGAGTCCCGGCTGCGCCACGATGCGCGCACCGCCTTTCGAGAAACCGGCGACAACGTAGATCGGGGCACCGCCGGCACGGCCGGCGATAGCAGCGTCAAGCGCACTGGCCGAAATATCAATCTCGCCGGCGATGATCGCAGGCATGATATCGAGCCCCTTGGCGAACATGCGCTCCTCAATCCTCAGGTTGTACTTTCCGGCGATCTCCTTCATGTACGACACCGCCCCGTAATGCGCGAACTTCAGGTTGCCCAGTCGTACCACGTCTTCCGCGCTTGCAGACAGCGAGAGAAAGACTGTGCAAACGGCTGACAATAATTTTATGATTTTCATCGGTTCTCCATGATAGTTTGATCCATGAATACAGGTTTCACCCGCGAGCTTCGTATCAGGCCTGCATTGCGGATAAGCCTAACAGATTGACGGACGGGTCTCCAAGCCGCAGCCCGGGCCCCCACCTATAATACAAATCCAAATATTCCTGGTCGGTTTCGCGCGTTACATCAAAGCCAACGCCGGCGTGTCTCGTTCGGCTCACCTGGACGTCACCCTGTGGTGGGTTGTTTCAAACGCCGGTGACGGCGTGATTTGTAATTCGCCAGGAACAGGCAAGAAGAAACAAGAACTCGGCTTGTCCGTGGTTAATGGACGGACTGAGAATTGGCTATTTCCCGGCCACCACAGAGCCGCGCAGTAATAAAGGTTCCCATTCGCCGATCGACCGCACCTTCGCAATATGAAATCCCTGTGCAAAGTCGATTCCGAGTTTGGAAACCGCGTCCAGGATTTCCTGGTTTTCAACACATTCGGCAATAATCTTGAGCCCCATGACATGTCCGATCCGGCAGATCGCTTCGACCATGGCGTAATCAACCGGGTCGTTGACCATGTTACGTATAAAGCTACCGTCGATCTTAAGGTAATCCACGTTCAGGTTCTTCAGATAAGATAGCGAACTGACCCCGCATCCAAAGTCATCGAGCGCAAAACAGCATCCTCGCTTCTTGAGTCCATCGATGAACCGCGCGGCGCGCGTAAAGTTAGCGATGGCAGCTGTCTCGGTAATCTCGAAACAGATATGATGAGGGTTAACCGCCGCACGCTCCAGTTCACTTTCGACGAAACTCAGAAACTCGTCGTCCATGGACTGCCCGGAAAGATTAATCACGCACATCCCCTCATCGCCCTGGTTCCGTGCGCGTAGGTAATCAAAGGTCGAATGGATTACCCAGCGATCAACCGCCGAGATGAGGTCATACCGTTCGGCGGCTGGA
Source organism: Sulfurifustaceae bacterium (assembly GCA_041481225.1). Lineage (GTDB taxonomy): Bacteria > Pseudomonadota > Gammaproteobacteria > Acidiferrobacterales > Sulfurifustaceae > Sulfuricaulis. Next base: position 37,549 of record JBGPBL010000011.1, read on the forward strand.
ATAAACGCCGTCGGCGGGACGAGCGCTCCCGACTCATCGCGCAAGCGCACGAGAATTTCGTAATGCGGTGCCACGGTGGTGTCCGGCGAGACCGGGATAATCGGCTGATAGAAGAGGCAAAAGCGGTCATGATTGAGCGCATGCGTAATGCGGGAGACCCACCGCATTTCTCCACGCCGCTGTGTGAGCTCATTATCATCGGGCTGGTAGACGTGCACGCGGTTCCGACCCTGATCCTTGGCGACGTAGCACGCGATATCTGCGGCGCTCAATAGTTCAGACACATTCTTGCTTTCCGAATTGATGGCAACAACCCCAACGCTCGCACCGACTTCGAAAGCGTGATCAACCCAGGCAAAGCGAAACTCCTTGATGGTGCGTCGAATGTCATCAGCAATAATGCTCGCCTTCTCGATATCACAATACCTAAGCAGTATCCCCAGTTCATCGCCTCCCAGACGGGCCAATAAATCCGTGTCGCGCACCTTCTGTTTGAGCACATAGGCCAGTTGGCGCAGCAGTTCGTCTCCCGCGGTATGACCACAGGTGTCATTAACCACTTTGAATTGATCGAGGTCAAGATAACACAGGGCATGATGAACGCTGTTACTCCGAGCACTCTCCAGTGCCGCGTGCAGGTGGGTCTCGAATTCGCGCCGGTTGCACAGCCCGGTAAGGGGATCGTGTGTTGCCTGGAATGCCAACTGGCGCCCCAATTCTCTGATTACGGTAATGTCCTGGAAAATCATGACAGCGCCGATCGCTGCGCCGTCGCGCCCGTGTATCGGTGAGGCATTAGCGGATATTGCAAGGATGTGACCGTCGCGGCGCACCAATGAGATATTTTTGTCGACCACGGCCGTGCTCATGTCCTGCAGGCATTGGGTCAAGGGGTTGCTGACTGGCTCGCCCGTACCTTCGCCCACGAGCCGGATGACATCCTGGACGGAACGGCCGTGTATCTCCGCCAAGCTCAGGCCTGTCATGCGCTCCGCCACCGGGTTCAGATACTCTACACGGCCCTCAGTATCCGTCGTGATCACGGCATCCCCGATGGAGTGTAGGGTGACCACGGCCCGTTCCTTTTCGGCGAAAAGCTCCGCCTCGGATCTTTTGACTTTGGCTAAGGCCTCTCCAAGCTCCCGCGACTGCAGGGCGAGGAAATCAAGGGATTTGTTTATAAACGTGGCAAGGAAACCAAACTCGTCGGCGCGATCCTGATCGAACCGTCGCTGCTTATCGCCGCTGGCTATCGCCTCAGCCGTCTCGACCATGCGCAAGAACGGCTGCGTCAGAACACGCAGCAGGACCCACTGCAGGACAAAACCAAACACGAGAAACAGGCCGCCCATGGTCAACAACAGCTTCTTGCGCTGATCCATGACCAGAATGGCTGGGTCCGGGTAGTAAACGCTGAGCACGGCCACATCGCCGGTGGTCAGCGTGATCTCTCGTTGAGCACCCATCAGACCGGGAGGCGATGCCTTGCCAGCCAAAGCAGCGCCGGGCACGTGAAGCTCGGCGGCGACCAATCCCAGGTCATGGCCAAGCCTACCGATTGGCTCGGCTAGCGTCGCAACGGACATGGCTGGATTCTTTATAACGATCGCCTGCACTTGGAGCACTAGACGATCGACCACGGCCTCGTGGCGCGCTGTCACTTCCCGTTGCAGGTCTCGTGAAAGGATGAAGACCAGCACGACGCCGAAAACAACCAGTCCCCAGAATACGATACCGGTGATCTTGATCGCGAGACCGGCATGGCGGTTTCTGCTGCTGGAGGACATTGAACCGTCTGTCATTTCATTTGAACCCTATCGCCCTCAGCGCGATGAGCCAAGGACAAACGCCACTCAACCCGGCGCCGATGACGGTCAACGCAATGAACCATGGAATAAACCACAGGGCGTTGTTGCCAAGCGCATAGGAGAGAAGGAGTATCGGCCCTATGGACAGCTGCCATGCTCGCTCAGCGTCGAAATCGAACCTGCTGGTGCGTGCCATAATCGGCGAGACCGCTTTGCGCGCGCCATCTGCCGTTGAACCCGACAGGCGGGCAAGCAATTTTACAATGCGAAGATTTGTTACGGCCTCGATGATCACGAACGCGACCAGCGTATACACCAGCCCGGCCAGGTCGAAGTACAAGGCCAATAACAATACCGACCCGACAAAAAACATGTATAGGCGTTGGTATAAAGGTTCTTGCATAGCACCTCATTCCCATCGGCAAAGGCTTCCTGCCGGGTTTCCGGGGCAATCCGAGCCCAAGTATCGTATACCCAAGATAGGTTGCACAAATTGTGCCATTTGCCTGAGTTTGTTTATGAAAAAATTAAATGGTCAATCCTTTGTTTTCATAGAGATAGAAAAAAATCGCGCCGATTGACTTGGGCGGATCACTGCCAAAAAAGGGTAAAACCCCAAACCTTTGTAAGGATGCGCCGCACCCACGGCAGCGGCGTGCGTTTTGGCTGCGAGCCGGGTGCGCCTCCGTCTAAAATGCAAAATCTAAAAATTCAGATTATTTTGCAATTTGCATTAGGTTGAAGGCCTTGGCACTACCGATGATGCAAATCTTAATATTTCTGATTGTTCTCACGATTTACATCAAATCAACGCCGCACATTTTTCCGATACATCGTGCCTAACCAGAGCCATTTAACCAAGACTGGATCAGACATGGAACACGTCAGATTCAAATATGAATACGCCTGCGTCTCGTGGAATTCCAGGTAGGCGCCAACCAGGGAGAACCCCGCTACTTTACTCTCCCGCGCCACAACACAGCCACGATGAGCAAGTTAACGAGTAACACGGTTAATCCCGCCCCGCTGATCCGTTTGGCCAACTCGAACAGCTCAAGCGGAATGTAGAGAGCGGCACCTATTAGCCCTAAGATCCGCGCCCAGTTCCGGCCGCGCCAAAGCCCGTAGGCCTCGGCGAATCTGACCGCCGCATACGCCACGGCACCCAGACTTATAGCGAGCAGGCGGATATTACTGATGTGGGAGGCCGCCTCCAGAAAAATCCTCGGATAATGGCTGGCAGGGTTCAGGTGAAAGTGGCGTACCAATTCTTCGGCAGCGTGCTGCGCATCGGGATATAGCAACTCAATAAGCGCGCTGGCCACCATCAGCACCATAATGCCTTTGAGGGCCTCAAAGACCGCCACTACCCGATATTCAGTGAGCTTAATATTGATCAATCTTGCCTAACTCTGAGCGATCGGCGTAATGCAGCACATAGCGCGCGACGCGTGCACGCTTCGGGTCGTTCCCGATCGCGTACAGCGAAAGCTGCGCGATTTCCCGGGGAGATGCAATAGCGCAGCCAGCATCGCCCAGGCGGCCAACTGCCATAGCCCAGCAGCAAATTTATTTCCTGCCGGCATCACTCGGGATCATCGATCAATCAAGTCGCATCGCCATCAGCCCTGGGCAGCGAACCAGGCCGCGGCGCTATTTTTTCTCGACAATGACGCGGCTGACCATGCCGGCTTCGTAGTGGCCGGGCACGTGACACGCGAGTTCGACTGTCCCGGGCCCGACGAACTGCCACACGATGCTTTTGGTTTCGCCGGGCGCGAGACTGACACCGTTCGCCTCAGTCGTGGCCATACCGGGCATTTCTGCCATTTCCTTCGTGTGCTCGCGCTGCTCCGCGGCGTCGCCAATCACGAATTCACGCCGGATCTTGCCCACGTTCGTGACGATGAACCGCACGGTCTCGCCCACGCGCACGGTGAGATCCCACTTGTTGTAGCGCATGGTGTCGAGGGCCTTGATCCGAATCGTGCGATCAACCTTTTTGGCATCGCCGGGCTGGCCGAAGGCGAACGATCCTCGATCAAGCGTATCGTTGGCTCCGGGGGTCATGCCCGGCATCCGCGCCATGTCCGTGTCCGCCACGGCTGGCACTCCGGCAAACACAAACAGGCCGGCCATAAACACAACTTCGATTGCGATACGTTTTTTCATGCTCGGTGCCCTTTGCATATGGGGCTGATATTGAGCAGGCTATACTCCAATCATGCCAAGGACAGCGAAGCGAAGGTTACGCGGTTCTAGACTTATCGATCACCGCGTTCCTCCCAAGCCGGGCCTACGGATTCGTTACCGTAGTGATCGGCTTTAGTGCCTCTTCGATGGAGTTGAAGATGATGCTCGGGATCAGGGTGTTCTTGGCGAATGCCCTGTAACCCGAATCCCAGAAATACAGTTGCATACGCCACATCTCGCCGTACTGCACCACCTTCACTTCCTTGCCGTCATTAAAAACGATCACTTCGAGCGGCAACGCCGGAGCGTGGTCCACACCAGGATACGGGGCATCGGGCGCCTTGCCCTCGCTGCGGAAGTCGGAGTTGATGCGAAGGCATTTATTTTCGGTGTACTGGTTGCTGATGCCGAAGTAGACCGCATTGGGACCGACCGGAATTTTGCTTATCAGGCTCCAACCGGAGGAATCATGCACACCCTTGTCCTTGCTGGCCTGGAGTGTTCGTTCCACCTTGGCAACAACCGCTTGGAAATTCTCTGCCTTGTCGCTGAACACCAGGTTCTGGCTTTCCTCCCAGTTACGCCACTTGGCCATCATCTTGGCCGGGCCGTCGCCGTTGAACTTGTTCAAGGTCTTTTCGGTGCGTATAGGTTCAAGCTGTACCTGCACCGGTTTCCCCGGCACCTTGCCAACAACTTCGTGGAATTCCTGCCCGACGGCCTTGGCTGCCGCAATCAGTTGGTCGTAGTTCTTGGACCCGGAATAGAACACCATGGCCTGTGCCAGCGGGTTGGCCATGTCGATGTGTACCGGTTTCCCGGGTCCGTACTGGTACACGCCAATGCGCAGAATCTGCGCGGAGACCGTGTTAGGCGCTTCGTTCTTGGCGGCCTCCATGTATGCCGGTGAGGTCAATACGTAGATACGAACTTCTTGCTGCTTGTCGTCGTAGGTGAGGTCGCGTTTTCCTTGCAGCGTGAACTTCGATTCCGCTAGCGCTTTCTCCAGCGCCGATGTCGTCTGCTCGAATGAACCCGAGGCCTCCAGGAGACGCTCGAAAATCCCATACTCCTCCTCCGCCAAGGCATTACTCATCCCCGTCACCAAGGCGAATGTCACGGCGAACAGCCGTGCGAATATTGATATGAGCTGTGACTTCATGGATTTCCTCTCCTTTTTGAGATTTTTGAAATGGCTTCAGATTGAGTCAAACAGCAACAGAAGTAAAGAACGACCCACGACGCAGTATATGATCTGCATAATAATATACATGAATATAGCAGCGGTGTTGTCAGAAATATTGCTGCCGATGATGACATTGTAGACAATGCCCGGAGCGGCGAGCAGCATCCCAACAACGGAGAACCATGCTAGGCTGGCATTGCAGGCCACGTTGTTCACGAAGATAACCTTGCTATCCTTCTCCACGGAAAATTCCCTGCAACAGGGAAAAATACAGGGGAAAAACAGCACTGGCAACACACCACTCGACTCCCCCTTCTGGTAGAAAGGCCCTCCCTGAGCCACTTCACAGCGATGCAGCCTAATAACGCAATGCTGATAACAGGGAATTAACAGGAAACAACAATTCTCCAGGGACACCACGTACATGGCTCACTCGATGGCCAAACGCCGGATCAACTCAGCACCGGCACATCGCCTCTTCCGGCCCGAATTGATCGGTTCGCCTGGCCGTCACACTGTTATGGGTAATGTTTCAGACGCCGGTGGCGGTGTGATTTGTACTCTCCAGAGACACGACCTCGCGGGAGCAATTGAGGCATTCTCGCGGCCGGTTGCGCTTGAACCCTCCGATGCCAACGCGTGGAACAATCCAGGCACCGTTATTCAATGGTGTGCTAAACAACCGGGCTGATAGCAGGTAACATAGTTCGGAACTATAACCGACATGCTGCTGTCTTTGTCAGGGCAACGAGAAGTGTAACACTACACCCGCACACGTAAAATTGATGAAAACCGACAATAACCTGCGTGACACGATTTTTGTGCTGTTTGGCGCCGCAGGCGACCTCTCCTGGCGTCTGGTCGTGCCAGCGTTGTTTAACCTTCATCTCAGCGGGAAATTACCGGAACGTTTCCTGTTGCTTGGCGTGGATCGCAGTGTCTATGACGACGCTGCGCTTGCCGAACACTATCGCGAGGGCGTCGCACAGCACTCACGACGTGGTGCCCCCAGTACCGACGCGTGGCACGAATTCTCCCGCATGATTCACTACTTGCACACCGATGCCGCCGATGCGGGCGGATATTCACGTCTGCGTGAAACGCTGACTCAGTATGAACAGAACTGGAACACCAAACCGGAAAGGGTTTTCTATATGGCGACGCCACCCTCCCTGTTCGAGCACATTGCCTGTGGCTTGGGTGGCGCAGGTCTGGCGGGAGATCGTGAACGAGTGCGCATCGTTGTGGAAAAACCCCTGGGACACGATCTTGCTTCATTCCGTGCCATCAATAGCACGTTATGTTCCGTTTTTACCGAGCCACAGGTATTTCGTATCGACCACTTCCTTGGCAAGGAAACCGTACAGAATATCCTGGCCATGCGCTTCGCCAACCCGATCTTTGAGCCGATCTGGAACCGCCGCTATGTGGACCACGTTGTCGTCACCGTGGCCGAGACCCTGGGAGTGGAAAAACGCGGTGGCTATTACGAGCACGCCGGCGCCTTGCGCGACATGATGCAGAACCATCTGCTGCAGTTGCTCTGCTTGGTGGCCATGGAGCCGCCGGTGGCCTATAACGCGGACGATATCCGCGGCAAAAAAATGGACGTGTTGCGGGCGTTGCGCCCGATCCCGCGCGAGTCTGTGAATGAATTCGCAGCCCGCGGCCAGTACGCCGAAGGCTGGATACACGGTACTCAGGTACCGTCATATCGCAGCGAACCTGGCGTGGAACCGCTTTCCAATACCGAAACCTATGCAGCACTTAAACTTTACGTAGACAACTGGCGTTGGCAGGACGTGCCATTCTACCTGCGCACCGGCAAACGTCTGGCCGAGGATGTCTGGGAAATCTCGATACGATTCCGCGAAGTGCCTCACCGCTCCTTCCCGGCTTCTGCAGGACTAAACGCGCAGCCCGTGCGTCTTGTGATCCAGATGCAACCGGAACAAGGGATCGTGCTGAAGTTCATGGCCAAAGAACCGGGTTCGCAACTGCGTCTGAGACCAGTGGATATGCGCTTCAGTTATAAGGAGGCATTCCAGGTCGACACACCCGATTCCTATGAAACCTTGTTGCGGGACGTAATGATCGGCGACGCCACCTTGTTCATGCGCGCCGACCAGGTAGAGGCGGCGTGGCGGCTGTTAATGCCAATACTCGATGAATGGGCGGAAAACCCGGCAGCCGATTTCCCTAATTACGCTGCAGGCACCTGGGGCCCCGAGTCTGCGGAAATGCTGGTCGCCCAAGACGACAACAGCTGGCTGACACCCACGCTGGCAAATCGATGAGACAGGTTTGGTTGCGTGCCAAAGGATCGGAGAAATCATGACAGTGAGCCATACAGACATGGATGCCATTCCTCTCCAAACCGTCGCTGAGGAAGCGCCGGGCGCGCCGGGCATCCCACCGACGTGGTGCCGCAGTGCGAAAGAGATGGTGGGATGCGCCCTCGGCCCGTCACGCCTATGGTTCACGGTCGGTGGCGGCATTGTCAACGAGGTTTATTACCCGCGCGTCGATGTCCCGCAGATTCGTGATTTAGGTTTCATTGTTGCCGATGACAAAGGATTCTGGGTGGAGGTCAAACGATTGGACAGCCATGCCATCCGTCTGGGCGGACCGGGCATCCCGGCCGTGCAGATCGTTCATCGCCACGATCGTTTTGAACTGACCCTTCGTATCGTTCCCGACCCTCGCCGCGATGTGCTACTCCTCGAAGTCAGTTTGGATGGCGATGAAAACCTACGCCCCTACGCCCTACTCGCGCCACACCTCGGTGGCAGCGGTTACGAGAATCGAGCTTCAATCGATGAATATCGTCACCGGAAAATATTATGGGCGGAACAGGGTCCCTTCGGCCTTGCCTTGGTCGCGGCCGATGAATGCCAACGTGACACATGGAACCGCACCAGCGTCGGTTATGTGGGAGCCAGCGACGGCTGGCAAGACTTCGCGCATAACGGCGCCATGCGCTGGCAATACCAACATGCCGGCCCCGGCAATGTCGCATTGATAGGTGAGCTCCCGCGGAAATCAACACTCGCGTTGGGCTTCGCCGGCAGCAAGGAGGCCGCTGCCACACTGGCAATCTCCGCCCTGCTGCAGCCGTTCGACGAGCCATGGCAGCAGCAGATGCGTGATTGGGAATCGTGGCACGCTTGCTGCAACCAGGTTCGCAACCTGACCCCCGAAATTCCAGAAACATTACACGAACAGCTCGTGACCTCTGCGATGGTACTGCGCGTTCATCAGGACAAAATCTACCCTGGCGCGATGGTGGCGAGCCTTGCGATACCGTGGGGCAACACTCGTGATGAGCGCGGTGGCTATCACCTGGTGTGGCCGCGCGATCTGGTGGAATGCGCCGGCGCCCTGCTCACCCTCGGCGGCGAAGAGGAGGCGCGCGATATTCTCCGATACCTCATCGCCACACAGCATGCTGATGGTCACTGGTATCAGAACCAATGGCTCGGCGGCAAGCCCTACTGGCAAGGCGTGCAACTTGATGAAGTCGCGTTTCCAGTGCTGCTCGCGGTAAATCTGGCGGAGCGCGGTGCGCTCAATGGTATCGAGATTACGGACATGGTGCGGCGGGCGCTTGGGTTTATTGCTCGCACCGGGCCCGCGAGTCAACAGGACCGATGGGAGGAAGACGCAGGCATTAATGCCTTCACACTCTCGGTGTGCATCGCCGCGCTGGTGGCAGGCGCTCCGTTGGCCAAACCCGTCGCACGCGATTTTGTGCTGGCATTGGCGGACTACTGGAACGCTCATATTGAGGATTGGACGGTGGTCTACGACACGGCGCTGGCGCGCCGGCTCAAGGTAGCTGGATACTATGTGCGCATGGCGCCGGCGCAGACGGATTCGAACCCACGCGCCATGCTGGATGTATTGCCGATCAAGAACCGCTTGCAGGATCCGGGTTTATCCGCCGAGGAACAAGTCGGAGTAGATTTCTTGCAATTGGTACGATTCGGTCTGCGCCGCGCGGACGATCAACTGATACGCGATAGCGTCCATGTCATCGATACCCTACTCAAGGTGGATACACCCTCCGGGCCATCCTGGCATCGCTACAACGGCGACGGTTACGGCGAGCATGAAGACGGTACGCCATTTGACGGAACCGGACGTGGCCGGGCGTGGCCACTGCTCACGGGTGAACGTGGCCATTACGAACTGGCGGCGGGACATGACCCCTTACCCTACCTGGAGGCCATGGCCGCGATGAGCGGGACCGGTGGCATGATTCCGGAACAGGTGTGGGACACGGATGCCCTGCCAAAACGCGGACTCAGTCCTGGACGCCCCAGCGGTTCGGCCATGCCACTCAGTTGGGCACATGCAGAGTTCGTCAAACTGCTGGTTTCACGACAACTGGGTAGGCCATTTGACCGACCAGACACTCTCTGGCAACGATATAAAGGTTTGCGTCCGAAAATACAGCACACCATCTGGTTGCCACAGACCATGATCTCCAGGATCCCAAGCGGGAAAAATCTAATCATTGCCTATTACGAAGCAGGCGTGGTCCACTGGGGAGTCGATGGCTGGCAAAACACTCAAGATACCGCGACCCGTGATAGTGGTCTTGGACTCCACTTCGTGCAACTTGACACCAAAAACCTGCGCAACGGTCAGCAGCTAAATTTTACTTTCCGCACTTCCGGTGCGGAACATTGGTCAGGGAAGGACTTCGATATTCGTATCGAAGATGGTTCTTAATTGCGAGGACAAACAGATTATTTAGCTGCGAGCGAAATCCTGTCCGAGTAGGCGAGGACATTACCGTCCTCGCTCCTCACAGTTCCGGGCGAGCGCATTTCGCGCCCGGTTCTTCGTAGTACAGGTTCGCTCACTGGCCGGTATAGCGATGGATGATCTTGGGCCTGGGTAAAGCAAATTGTCGCGGGCTGTTGCAGACGCCGGTGGCGGCGTGATTGGGAATTCGCCATACACAGGGAATAGCAATTCGCCAGGGACACCATCATTAACTATTGAACACGCCCGCCCCAAGCGAGATGCCGATCATAGATATCCGCGGTGGATAGCCAGAGAACACTATAGCCTAACGATCCTGCATAGGTGGGAATCGTCATGGTCGTAGCGGTGTCGCTACCGATGATATTGGTATCATCGGTGACCATTTGCCCGGCCGTGCCCCATTGTTCCACGCGCATATCATTTGGCAGGTAACCGCTGGGAACCGTCCAAGAAAAGTTGACGCGACCACCCATTCCGGCCATCGTCATCCAGTTCGTGGGCACTGTCAGGGCCGGAAAGTTACTCGCCGCTAAACTGGATGCCCGATAAGGAGGCTTGGCCATCGTCATGGTGTAAGTTCCCAAGAGCGTGCCAGCGCCGGTATAAACTTGAACCGTGTACAGTGTGTTATCGCTCAAACTGCCGATCGCGGCATCGGTCATCGGACAGAAGTCATATGGCGGCGTGCTATTCGCGAGTGTCTGCGTGCTGTTATAAGGAACCCCTGGGGCCGCCACTTGGAATAAACCGGCGGCGTTCTTGAATAGCAGCACGCCGGCGGTCGTGCCAGTTGCACCGCCATTGGACGTGGGCAAACCCGGCCCCGTCACAACAGCATAACTCGCGCCGCTGTTACTGGGATCTGAGGTGTCGAGCTGCAGGCCACTATAGATATGAGGCGGCGACATCATCCCCCCGGACATCGTGTTCCAGAGATAAGACGTCGCCTTGAGCTCGATGCTCACCCTGTGTTGATTGCCCGCCAATAGCCAATTCGAGCCAGACCAGTTGAGCTGCATTTCGGCGGAGTGAC
>JBGPBL010000012.1:0-47571 GCA_041481225.1 Sulfurifustaceae bacterium
GGCATTACCCTGCTCGGCGGCCTTACTAAACCATTTTGCAGCACCCTGATCGTCTTCCTTCTCATTCACGAAATCCATGAACTGGGAATCCGGGCCCCATTATTCGTATCCGGTCCAACCAGTGCACTCAACCTGCCAGAAGCCCGCCGCCTGCAACAGCTCCACATATTAAGCCGCCGTCCCGGCCTCGACGGCATGATGCTCCTTCACCGGGCGCTTGTTGGGCATGAAGCTTGAAGTGCCGAATGTGTTACTCCGCTACGCTGACACCCGAACCGCCCATTTCCTTCGGGACGTCTTTCATCTTCGGCAACCCGTCTCTGATGCGCAGCTTCGTCTCCTGATAGTGGACATGGACGCCGGCGTGGTACGGAAAGTCCGGAATGACCGCCGCATACACGTCGGTGAGCCCCATACCGGGATGCTCGGTGAAGAGATGGCCGCCACAGGTTTTGCACCATTTACGATAACTGTGCGGCGTCTTGTTGTAAGTGCCGATGTTGTCTGCTCCCCGCGTGATCTGTACCGCTTCGGGCTTCCATAAAGTGAAGGCGTTGACCGGCCCTGCCGACCAGCTTCGGCACGAGTCGCAATGGCAATAACCCATTGCGGCTGGCTCGCCGCTGACCGTGAACTGAACCGCGCCGCAAAAACAACTGCCTCTATAGGCTTTTCCGCTATTCATAACGTCCTCCATCAATATCAGATACCGCTAATGTTCCCTGACTGCCATCGCGTTGCGTAATTGCTAGTGAATTCATGTTTATCTCCCAGGTAATGTATGGGTTTACATTTTCATTAAGCGCACAGGATGGTACGGTGGAGGGGTTTCAACAAGTACAACATCTGTACCGGATCGCGAGACAAACAGAAAACTCATTTTATGAAAGGTTACGGACAATTCTGCCCGGTGGCCAAGGCCACCGAAATCCTGGGTGAACGCTGGACACTGCTGGTGGTGCGCGAACTGCTGTGCGGCAGCCGGCACTTCAACGACCTGCGGCGCGGCGTGCCGCTGATGTCACCGACGCTCCTATCACTACGCCTCAAGCAGCTCAAACGCGCGGGTATCGTCGAGCATGAACCTGACCGGCGGAACAAACAGGGCGTGGCCTACCATCTCACCGCCGCCGGCCACGAACTGATGCCGTTGGTGATGATGCTCGGCAACTGGGGGCAACGCTGGGCACGCAGCGAACTCAGGCGCGATGACCTCGATCCGGGTCTGCTGATGTGGGACATGCATCGGCGGCTCAACACCGATAACCTGCCGGCACAGCGCACGGTGTTGCAGTTTGAATTTCGTGATGTGCCCACCAGGAAGCGCTTCTGGTGGCTGGTCATCAAACGCGACGAGGTGGATGTGTGCCTGAAACGTCCGGGCTACGACGTGGACGTGACCATTACCACGCGGTTGAAAACATTGGCTGCCGTCTGGATCGGCGATATCAGCCTGCGCGATGCCGTCAAGCAAGGCCTGATCGATGCGCAAGGACCGAGTCAACTCACGCGCCAGCTTGACTCGTGGCTGGCGCTGAGTCCCTTCGCCAAAATCATACCGGCCACCGCGCCGCCCCACGTGTCCGGGCCACGGGATAAGGCACACTGACCCGTTTCACTTTTCTGACACGGATTTACCTGTGCCTAGCGAATTGCCATTCTTGCGCCAAGGGACGCTGGTGTGTCGTCTTACGGACTCCGACCCACACTGGCCTGACCGGCTCATTTTGTACCAAGTAATGAGAGAATACCCAGCCTGAGACAAGTTGACCATTTTGGGCGACCAGCTGAATTTTACGACACGGGAAAACGGACATTGAGCGCGCCGACTGGGCAACGGGCAAAGTTCGGCCAAAACGGACACTCGCGAAGGCATATACGGACGGTCGCAGTATCCTGACACGGACACCCACTACCGCAGTAGCGGCAAGTATAGCTATCGCGCTCATAATAGATGTGTTGTCGTGGATCTGGTTTCATGTGCGATCTCTCCGTGTCACATAAACAGCTAATTACCGGACAAGGTCACAATTACACCATTAGCGTAAGAAATTACGACCGTTACGGATTGACGGTTTCCTTGCTGGTCGATTACGTAAGTGGTCTTTGTTGACGAATCGAAGGTTGAACCAGTAAAAGTGCTGTCAGCAATAACCAGATTGGCCAATCCATTGTTAGCATTTGTTAATTGCCACGTAAATGTGTCGGTTTCGCCAACTGCTGTACCTGAGCCGGAATACGATCCGATAACGCCAGATGCTCCAATCATGGCGGTTTGCGGGATGATATTCATCGTCACGGGAGTAAAGATGGAACCGATTGAATCAGTCCAGCCAAAATACATCAGGTTGGTGATGTCCGTTGAATAGTAGTCAATTCCTGTTGCCGTGACAAAAGCATTGGTCTTGGTGTTGGTAAGGTTGAGCACTCCTTGCACGGGGATCGCCGGTTGGCTGTTGTATGTAGTCTGAGCCTGCGTGGTCTGCGATAACGTAGCTGTATAGGTACCTCCAACTGTATCGCTCCCGCTCAGATTAAATGTCTTTGTGCGCCCGTTTGTGAAATAGCCGGAGGGGAAACCTGAAAAGGAATGTTTGTCGCGGTAGGTGTTGGGGCAGGTGCGGGCGTTGCACTAGAACCGCCTCCACCACCCCCGCCACCACATGCCGTTAGGGATACGACCAAGACGCACTGTAGTAGAATGAACAGCCTCTTAAGTCCTACTTGAATTATTTTGTTCATGACTTCCTCCTTCGCTCTTTGTTGGTTTGTGTTGTTTCGTGAACTTTTTTAAATTTGTTGTTTATGAAAAATCCCGGTTCGTACCCAATGTTTCAGGTACGCAGGGACTAAGCGGTTATTCACAGCAAGCGGGGGCAGGGCTTGAGCAAACATCACTGGCTACAAAATAAGCTTGCGCCTCTCGGTGGCAAAACACCACTACCGGTGTGGAAATAGCGTTTTATAGTGGGTTTTGTTTGGTATCGGGCTGGCGGAAAATACGCTGAATACACTGGGAATGATGAGACATGTGCGGTGGGGGTCAGATTTAAGCACGAAGGGAAAATCCTGACGGTTTACTTCCCGGATCCGAAGGCCGTCCTGTCTGTGGCATTCAAGCACAGTGGACACGAGTTGGTGACTTGAGTCTCTGGCGCGCTCAAGTGCGTTTACGGTCCAGTGTCTGCTGAGGGTCGGTTTTTGCCGGCGAGAATCTCCAAGACTGGACACTCAGGCGACCTGCCAATGCCCGTTCCCTGGAAAAGCGAGCGTCTCTCAGATCACATTCGGTATGCGTCTAATCCCCGCACCCCAGGCAGCAAGAATACCGTTCCGTATATAATGAAAGGCAAACTTATCGTTCCAGTCAGTGGACTCTGGTCCATCGGACAGCCCCGATAACCGGACGTAATGGCAATAATATGATACTTGTCGCGGCCAAGGTTGTGGTTCTGGATTCATATTCGTGCCCGCATGGCTGCCTGAATGCGTGAGCGTTGTGAAGGGTCGTAAAACGATTCAAAAAACAGCCTCGCTTCGCAGACTCCCTAACCACGCTGGCGCGGCTGTTTGTGCCATCTGCCACTAGCCTAGTTGTTCTTGGCTCCCTGATCGACCCACCGCTTGATCAGCTTCACCTGATTTGCGGGTAGCGGGTCCTGACCGTGGGGCATGTTGATAGACGAGTGCGCCTTGTGCTCGATAAGAATCACGAGCGTACTGTCGATACTTGATCCCGGTTTAATGATGGGCCCGAACTTCGTGCCCCTCATCAGACCCTCGTAGTTTTCTAGGTTTAGTCCGCTCTTGATGTACCCATCGCTCCCTTCCTTGTGGCACGCGACACACTTCTCACGTAACACCGGACGTACATCGTGCTCGAAGCTCACCTGCTGAGTGCAGCCCAGTGACGCGACCCCCGCGACCAGTAGCGGAACCACCAATTGCCACGCTGACCTATAGCTCATATTTCCTCCTTGCGGTATGGACGTGGGCGAGCCCAGCGCCCGCGCGATTACGTTCCATCATCAGAAAAATGACGCGTTTGTGGTAAAAAAACAATCACTTTTGCGAACACGACGCGCTCGTAAAGTAAGCAGCGAGCTGTTTAATCGTTTCCTCGGACAATAGCCTGGTCGTCTCATGCATGATCGGCTGCGGGCGTCGGCCGTCCTGGAACATTAACAGTTGCGCCTCGAGGTACTCGGTGTTCTGCCCGCACAGCCTGGGAATCAGGCCCTGCACGGGGGCGCACCCTTTGGGGCCATGACATTGTTCGCAGGAAGCCGTTCCCGCTCCACCAGGCCGAGTAGTGTTTTCAGCGTGGACGGCTGAAACCCCCATCAGGGAGAGAGCGATTGAGAGTATGCCAATTTTATATTGCTGCAATTGAGTTACCTTCCATTTTGGTTATACAAGAGTGTTACCAAAATTCTGCACTCCGCTTGGCCTGCATGGTCATCAGGGATCCCGCCGCGTGCCGGTCTTATAGCCGCTGCATCATGCCAGGCCGATACAGGTCCCATGATATTTTTCTAAAGGCCGCTTCTTCATCTCAGACGACAAAGGGAAGATCTTCATATCGTTTACCCTTTTTCAGGGCTTCGTCCAGCATTACGATCTCTACGGCGAGACCAAGCATGGGCGCGAAGTCAATGAGCCCTTCAACAGAATAGTTGATAAAGCCACCGGGCTTGTTCACCGCCTGAAAAACTCCCACCCTCTTACCCCGGACCATGATAGGTGTCACCAGAACACTCTTTGTCCTATACCCAGAGGCCTGGTCCTGTTTTTTAGAAAAACGAATTGCCTCATCAATGGCCTTAAGTTCGCTTGCATCATAAACGTCATTGATACAGAGCGTCTTGCCGGACAAAAAACAATAGCCGATCAGTGTCTCCTTGTTAGTCGGCAGTCTCTCTTCATTATTAGCCCCCTGAGCTACCCGCGAAACCAGCTCCTCGGCTTGCTTATCGTACAAAAAAAGCATGCAGCGGTCAGCTCCCAGGTAATCCCTGATGTCTTCGATACGGTTTCTAAGGGTATTGCTCCTATCCTTCGCCTCGACAATACAATTGATGAAATTGAAGAAGCAGTCACTATTTTTAATAAATTCCTTCATAACATTATTCCTCGCGAATCAGCATGACCTTCGCCTTCAGACACTACTGCCCGCCGTGGATGGCCGGTCAGCGAATTGCTTCGCTGGCGGCTGTTTCTTAGCGCGTTTTCCTTTCCATAGGCGGAGTTTGACCAATCGGTAGCGATGTTGTTTCGCCTTTTCATCCGCACTCTCATACCAGGCCGCTCCCCAGTCGTTGTCAATGCAGCCGGGTTGCTGAAACAACGGGGGCGCGGCTCCGACCATTCGCCAATCCATCATTTGCACGCTCCATGATTCAGGGGACGTGAGCGAAAGCGAGGAAAATTCATCGGCGAGCGCATCCTGGGCCAATGCCAGCAGCAAGGGTGGTTTGCTTTCTTCATCAGCCGCCAGGAGAAGCACGGCATAAAAGCCATAGCGTTTCCACGATGGCAGTGGAATCACCCCCAAGAAGCGCCGGCCGCGAATCCTGAGACCCTCTACGTTTACGAACACCTGGAAGATCCGCAGCGGCGACTGGGCGCTGCTGGCTGCCGTTACCGTTTGAACCGCGCCCGGCAAAACGGGAATGCGCTCTGTGCTCACTTCAGGCTACCGAGGTAATAGGCGATCAGCGCTATATCGTGGCCCTTGAGCCCGGCCACCACGTTGCGCATAACGGAGTGTTTGCTGCGAGCCCCCGTCCTAAAGGCGTCGACTTGCGTTGGCACGTATTCAGGATGCTGGCCGGCCAATCGCGGGAAGATGCCTTGACCCCTGCCGACAAAGCCGTGACAGCGGCTGCATTTCTCTCGATAAAGCTGCTCGCCAATTTCCAGATTGGCGCGCGCCTGGAGCGACAAGACTTTGGGTATGGTAATCGCCGGACGCATTTCCTGCCGGCTGTAGTATTTGGCCAGGTCCGCCATGTCTCCAACACTCAGTGAGGCGGCAATTCCTTCCATCATCGCGCTTTTCCTGCCCCCATTCTTAAAGCTTTCCAGTTGCAGGAAAATATAATTGGCATCCAGCTCGGCGATGCTGGGAAAAACGGATGCCAGACTGTTGCCATCGTTGCCGTGACAGCCGGCGCATATCTTGGATTTCGTCTCCCCTGCCTGCAAATTGCCATTTCCCGCCGCCGTCGGTTTGCCGGTCCAGGGGGCCGGATAGGACAGGTTGTGCATCAGATTCTGATGGCACTGGACGCAAGTGATGCCTTCTTTCACCATCTGCTGATGTGGCGGAATATCCGGCTGAAATAGCCCGACCGTGCCCTTTAATAAAGACTGGTGCTTTGGGTCGGTGTGACACTCACGACATCTGGCGCTATCGACTGCTACAAACTGCGCGCGCGCCTTGTTGGCGAGTTCCGGTGCCAGAGTTTTATTATAATAATCCCGATCGCGCAGCGCGATTTGCACCTCCCTGATCCAGACCTTGGGGGCCAAATACATATAATCGAACCAATCGTAAAACGAGTGCACGCTGTCATGACAGTTCGCACACCCGGGCCGCAACGGATTCTTGCTGCTACCCATGGCGGAAAGCTGGTATTCCTCATACTGAACAGGATGGCATTCGGCGCACCCAATGGTGACTCCATGGGGTGGTTGCTTATTGCCATTTTGATTAAACGCGTAACTTGCCTCGTTGTACCATGTCTCGTGGCAACTGCTGCACGTACCCGGGGTCTGGAACACAGACTTAACACCCGGGACAGGAATAGCGCCGATTTTCCCGGCAAGAAAGATCACGATCAGGCCCAGGACAGCGGCCGCGGAAAGAATAATCTTGCGTTTCTTCGTCATGCGCTAACCCCTGGCGGAAACTTTTTCAACTTTTCCATGGCCTGCAAGCAACTTCGAGGCGTCAACCTTAACCGTGCCGTACACATCTCCGCTCTCCGCTTTTTTTACGGTTACGGAGGTCGCGTGGGCCGCGCCGCCCCCCGCTTCGTCAAAGAGGGCGGGAATAAGGTCCATCGGGTGCACCCCCATATCGGACCACCAAAGGTTATGGGCAATGTCAGCATCCAGATTGGAGCTGGATTCCTCGTGCTCAGGGCCCGCATTGCCGCTGGCCACCCCACCGATGCCCCAATGTCCGCCGGCGTTATGCATGGCGACCACATCCGGACGGATGGTCTGGGTCAAATGGGCCTTGGTGACCAGAAAACCCGCCACAGAGGTAACCCGCACCAGGTCCCCATCATCGAGACCCATGCCTTGCGCCGTACCGTGGTTGATGTGCAGGTGGTTAGCGAGGGTGGCTTCCATAAGGACTTTGTTATTGGCGGAGGCATCCCCGGCATAATAGTCAGACGCATGCACCACTAAGGTGAGCTCTCCACTGGCGGCCACCGTATCCTTAGCCACTTGCCAATGGGGGAAGGGCCTCAAGTTCAGTTTCACTGGCTTACCGTACTGCGGCAATACTTCTTCTCCCTGCTCATCAACGATACGGCGGATCTCGGGATGGAGATAGCCGTAGATAGGCCAAACGCCGCTGTGTTTGGCCATCAACTCCCATCCGCCATCCTTCCGCAAACCGGGCACCCCCTCTAATTGTTGCGCCAGCCAATCTTTGGTATGGCTGAATTGCCAATACTTGAGCGTCCGTGGGTCGTTCCTGACATGGATAATGTCGCGCAATATTTCGCGCAGTTCCTTGGCATCCTGTGCCGGTTTTGTAATCTGTTGCCGCAGACTAATCCAGGGCAACAGGCTTCCTTGGCCAACCACGGGCTCGTTGCGTTCCAGCCAATGGGCCTCGGGAAGTATCAGATCCGCCAGGTCCCAGGTCTCGTTGTGAAAGGTACCGATGGCAACAAACAGCTTGATCCGACTTTCATCGGCAAGCGTCTTACGCCACGCGGCGGCCGCCGGGGCGTCGAAAGCCGGATTGGTGTTGTAGCCAAAAAGAACTTTGACGGGGTATCGTTTCCCCGCATCCCATGGAAAGCGGGATGGATGCGTTACCGGATTTTTAACACCAGGGGTAGGCGGCTTCGGTTCCAGGGCACCCAGTGCAATCTGTCTGGGCAGACAATTGCCACCCTGAACCTCAAAACCGCCGGTGATGAGCGGCAACAACATCAGGGCGCGTTCCGTGTTAAAGCCGTTGGTATGACCGCTGGTACCTGCGCCAGTCAGGATGCAACCCCGCCCGCTCTCCGCAAATTGCCGGGCGATACGGCGAATGGTCAAGGCCTCAACGCCGCTTATCTCTGCCGCATGCTCCAGCGTGTACTGCTTTAACTCTTTGGCCAGACCACCAACGGTAAGATTGCTGAACCGCGCAATGGCGGACTTATTCTCCATTCCCTGTTGCAGAAGATAGTTCGCCATGGCCAAGGCCACTACCCCATCCGTCCCCGGTCGCAACGGTACCCACTCGTCAGAGAGACCCGCAGTCTTGGAGCAGCGCGGATCGAAGGTGACGATGCGGGCACGGCGGTAGATTCTTCCGTCGAGGGCTTCCGCGGCGTAGTCGGGTTGGGTGACCAAGAAGTTGGTGCCAAAATTGAGGATGTAATGGGAATGCGCCAGATCAGGAACGGAATCTCCCTCGCCCCATGCCGCCTGCCATGCCGCCCGCCGGTTCGGCGCGCCCTCCAGCGAAATGAGGCTATTCGAGCCCAGGGTATGCAGAAAGTGTTTCCACGCGCCGGCGCTGGTATCCTTGCCGTGCAGCAAGGCAATCGATTCCGGGTGGCTTTTCCCGATGGCGACGGCGATCTCCTTGAGTGCCTGCTGCCAGGATATTTCCTGCCACTTTCCGGAACCCCGGGCACCGGAACGCTTCAGCGGCTTCAGTAAGCGATCACCGTCATAAAGCTGCAGCCACGCGGAGGCCTCGGCCGCGCTCATCCGGCCACGGCTGCGGACAGATTCGGTCACACCGGAAAGCTCAACCACCCGTCTCTCCGGTTTTTCGCTAGGAGAATTTCCTGCCATGGAGTCTTGTTCCACCCAGGCGATCATCGGATTGTCGTGGGCGTGCATGGGAGAACAGGTAAACACCCGCTCTCGCGGTTGACGCTTGATGTAGTTATATGACTCGTTGCCAAGGGACAACTCCATGGCATCGGCAGGTTTTGCGATAGCGAGAGCGGCCCCCACGGCAGCGCTGCCTTTGAGGAATAGACGTCGATTAATCGTCATCGGTTCACCTCTGTCTCTGATTCATATATCCGGCCCGGATGTTCCCTAGTAATGCCCTTGATAATAGAGTGTGCCCATCACCCACCAGATACGCATGCCATAGACGCCGGTGGCGCACATGAACGACGCCGCCAGCAACCACTTGAGCTGGTGATTAATCTTGGGGAGCACCAGGATGATCAATGGCAGTGCCAGCCCCCAGATTATCTCTATGTAAAGATAGGGCCAGCGGAAAACCCCAAGGAACACCTCATAGAGCATGGTGTGTTCCTCGCCCGGACCGTACGTCATCTGCAGGAACTCATTCCCTAACAGAAAGAGGTCGAACACAATACCGTAGAGCATCAGGCGGGCCATATTCGCCATCAACTCAACCGACACCTTATGTTCTTCCCTGACGAAGTAGTTACGGAGCCATAGGCAACAAATAAGCAACCCGATGCCCGAGACATAGGCGCCGGTTAGAAACAAGATCGGTGCCACGGAACTGTGGTTGGGCACACGCGATGGATTCAACTGCATGACCACACCGGTATACCAGTGTGTGCAGAGGGCCAGAATCACGGCCATGATGCCGAAGACACGCGCCCAGCGTTCATTCTTCTGATATACAAAGTAGCTATAGATCAACATGCCGACCGGATAACTCAGAATAAAACATGAACCCCAAACCATTGGGGCAGACCAGTGACTGAAGCTGAAAAATGCCAGCAGGTGGAAAAAACGATAGGGCTTGCCCAGATCAATGACCAGCAGCACCGGTACAATCATCAATAAAAGAATGGCGGTATTAGACGCAAAGAAAGCGGTGGGTTTGTATTTTTTTACTCCAAACACCCAGCCCAGCGTGCTGATCACGAAAGAGCCGGCTGATACGCCGACCAGCCAGAAGTACAAGGCGATGGGGAAGCCCCAATACGCATGGTGAAATGCGTTGGCGATCATTTGCCCTTCCATTAGTAGAGCCCCCTGAAAAATTTGTGTATTACTTGTGAAAAAAATGTTTTGAAATTTCGTCCGACATGCCTCGCCAAACCCGGGAGCCCCATGTCCGTATCGATGATATCGCCGGCCATTTCGCCACCGAGCTCGCTGTTGCGTTTGAAGGTGTTATAACGCTCATGCAGTTGGGCGCTGCGGTGCTGGAATGCAAACTCGGGGTCTGAGATCGACTCGCTCAGGCCGATGTAATACACCTGCGGTGCCGTACCCTGCTCTGGCCAAAGGGTAAATGTCTTGCTGTCCCGGAGCAGGCGCGCCACTTCACTGCGTGGATCATTGATATCGCCGAACACCATGGCGCCCCCGGTGCAGGAAGCCACACAGATCGGCGCCAAGCCTCGGGTAACGCGCACGATACAGAAATCGCATTTGTCGGCCACGTTGCGGGGATTACGCTTATCGCGCCGGTACTCGGGCAGCATATGCCGGGCATTGTAGGGACAGGCCACCATGCAGGTGCGGCAGCCGATACAGCGGTTGTAGCGTTGCAACACATAACCGTCGGGATGTTTGAAGGTGGCCTTGGTCGGACAGTTGCGCACGCAGGAAGGTTCGTCGCATTGGTTGCACAACCGCGGCAGCACATAGCGTTTGGTGTTCGGAAATTCCCCTAGTTCCGCCTCCGCGACCCAGAGCCGCCATTCACCCAGCGGCACATCGAAGGCTGTCTTGCAGGAGGCAGTGCAGGCGTTGCAGCCGGTACAGCGGCGCAGATCCACCACCATGGCGTATCGCTTGCGCCCAGGCTTGCCCTTGCTTGGCGAAACTCCGTCAAAACCATAAACACGCTCTGCCATCAGTTACTCCTGCAAAACAGGCCACGCCGGGGCGGTGTGGGCGGATTAAAAGACGCCGGCTGGCCAGCCTGCGGCGGCGCTTGCGCGAGCAACGCGCCGACGTGCTGCGTTTTCTTGTTGACCACCCGTGCCCTGCGCTAACAGCACCGTTGAGAGCACCATCCGTATACCGTGCCCTCATGAAAAAACAGGGCAATAACCTTTTCCATGCCCTCGCCCAACCCTTCCACGGCCACCATTTCTGACTTACCTCACCGGGGTAGCTGATCGTTACTTTATTTCTGCATTCGAGCATTTCCTCTTAATGATGGGTTTTTCGGCGCCGCTATCGCCGATTGGCCCACCTCAAGTGCCATCAGTCACGCCGATGTGGATGGCAGGCATTGGCATGGCATCGCCACCGCCGGGCCTGCGCGCCACAGCAAAAGCAATACATTACTTCTCCAGGCTTCTGAGAAATGCCACGACGTCATGGATGTTCTCGTCTTTCAATGCGGCGCCAAAACCAGGCATGAGCGGAGATTTGCAGACGGCCGTCCCGCCTTTCTTGGTCACATCGAAGAGAGATTGGTCACTGAGCGCCGCCATGTATGTCTTGTCGGTCAAGTTCCTGGGTTTCGGGTTGAGCGCGACCGCAGCCGGGCCGTCTCCTTTCCCGCTTGCTCCGTGACAGGAAACGCATTGCTGGGCATAGAGGGCTTTGCCTTTGTCGGCGTTCCCCTGGGCCAGGGCGAGGCCTGGAAACAGTGTCACGGTTAACATGACGACCAAGCTTCTTTTGATGTCCTTTTGCATGATGTTGTCCTCACATGTGTTAGAAGTTTTCCGTACACCGCCCTCTCAAGATGCTGTCCTGCGGCGTCTTGATATCGGTGTTTCCTTGCGCCAGTCATGTTTTCATAGAAGCGGCGGACGAACGTTGATAGTAATCAATCATTTTCGATTTATTTTCTGTGGCCACACGACAGGGGGATCACGGGGCGCAATATCCGACAAACGCGGTCAGATTTTCCTGCTCACGCCGCGGGCAGGAATCGTGGCATGGTTATTTCATTCCGATAAATCCATGAATTTCCTTCCAAAGACTAAGTAGGACTGGAACCATAATCTTGCTGGGTTCGCAACGATATGGTTCCAGCCACAAAATGGCCAAGTCGTTCAGCCTACGGCCTAGATATGGGAACTTTTACTGCCACAGGGTGCATATGCTGGCGTAGTTGAGCCTCGATGCTGGCTGAGGCTGTCTGGATCGGGGGGGGGGCGATGCTGCTGGTGTTGCCTGCCTAAAACGGAGGGATCCGGACGCAGGGTTCCGGTGCCTATCGCCAATACACAAGCTTCCAGTTGTAGTAGTAACCAAACCCGCCGAGTTTCATCTTTTGCGAGTAGTAGCCGGTTTGTTTGGCGGCGGCGTATTCGCTGCTGGTGACCATCAGTTCCACCTCGCGGCCGTTGTATAGGACCATTACTTGCTTAATGGCCGGTATCGAGGAGTTAAATCGGTACCCTACGTGCCCATTTTCCACCCCTTCATCGAACGGCTGATCGGAACGGTCCGGCGCGAGTATCTCGATCAGGTCCTGTTTTGGACGGAAACCGATTTGGAGCGGAAACTGGATGAGTTCAAGGACTATTACAACGGTCACCGCGTGCATGGCTCGCTCGAAGGACAAACGCCGGATCAAATCAGTACGGGTACATCACCCTTTCCGGCTCAACTTGATCGGTTCGCCTGGCTGTTACACTGTCGTGGTTTCAGACACCGGTGGCGGCGTGATTTGTAATTCGCCATACATGGTCGCCCCCAACTTGCCAAGCACGCACTCGATGACAGTAAGAAGGTAACGATTGCAGCCATACATCCGGCCTTTTTACGCGGTGTATTACCGCTGGCCCTGATGGAATCCGCTGACCGGGCTCTAACCAGGCACGCGTGCTCTTGAAGCACCGGCGAATTATCAGAGTTTCCCGGTCACGGTCTGACCTGTCTTGCCATCACGTGGTGAATGCCTTAAGCAATCGGTAGCGATCCTCCTTTATAAAATGGGCTTCAAGTGTTCAATATCCTCAGGCGGCCGCACGCGCCCTCGCGTAATCCGAGCAGTAGTCCCGTCCATGCGCGAGCAGTGCCCAGGCGGTGCGGGCGTTTTTGTTGGCGAGCGCCACGGCCGCCACGTTCTTGTGGCGCCGCCCGAGCAGCCGCTTGAGCCAGGTGTCCGTGTCGGCTTTGCGTTCGGTGACCCGCACCACCGCGCGGGCGCCGTGAATCAGGAGCGTTCGAAGGTAGACGTCCCCACGCTTGCTGATGCCAAGCAAGTTAGGCTTGCCGCCGCTGGAGTGCTGCTTCGGCACCAGTCCCAACCAGGCCGCCAGCTGGCGGCCATTCTCGAAGCTCTTGGCATCCCCGATCGAGGCCACCAAGGCACTGGCCGTGATCGGGCCGATGCCGGGGATGTCGGCGAGTCGGCGAGAGGCCTCGTTCTGCCGGTGCCAAGCCTGGATCTCTCGCTCGAGTTCTTCGACCTGCCGGTGGAGCGAGCCGAGGTGTTCGAGCAGGCGCGCGAGCAGGTCGCGGAACACGCCGGGCAGATCATTCTCGGCATCTTCCAGGATGGACGGCAGGCGCTTGCCGATGTGGGTGATGCCTTGGGGGATCACGATGCCGAATTCGCCGAGCAGCCCTCGGATCTGGTTCGCTTGCGCCGTCCTGGCCTTCACGAATCCCTGGCGGGCGCGGTGCACGGCGAGGATGGCCTGGGCCGGCACCGTCTTCACCGGCACGAAGCGCATGTGGGGGCGGGTCACCGCTTCGCAGATCGCCTCGGCATCGGCGGCGTCGTTCTTGTTGGTCTTTACATAGGGTCTCACGAACTGCGGAGCCATGAGCTTCACGGCGTGCCCCAGCGTCTGAAGTTCCCGTGCCCAGTGATGCGCGCTGGCGCAGGCCTCCATGCCGATGAGGGCCGGCTCGAGGTTGGCGAAGAAGCTGAGCACCTCGGCACGTTTGAGCTGTTTCTTGAGCACCGTTTTGCCGTGCTCGTCCACCGCGTGCACCTGGATCACGTTTTTTGCCAAGTCGATTCCTACTGTCGTAATCTTCATCTGTCGCCTCCTCTCTGGTTGAGTGAAACATCTGCAGCTTCACTCTGGCACTTTAGATGCCGTTTAGGGAGGGGGCGACCATTACACTAGGGACAGGATCAATTGTCTTGCTGAATCTCAATAACTGAATATTGCACCTTGCCGCCGTCTTCCGATATTTGATCTGCGCAAATTGTAATTTTCGCATTCATCTTGTCACCCTTTACAACAAAGATGTACTCGCGATACGGCGATCGATTTCCCGCTGCACCAAAAAATCGCCTCGTATGCAAATCATAACTTGAAACGTTCCCAACATGATCACGGATGTCGTTATTTGTAATCAGAAATTTTTCTGCCCCTCGCTTACTGGAATCTTGAGAATCCAGAAATGTGATAAACAAGGACATAGCCACGGCGGCCACCAGCACAATGAATAATTTCTTAGCATGCTTCCGAAGAAATCCAACGATGTTCGTTGCGACCCACGCTATTCAAAAATGCAATTAGTGATGCAGAGAACACAGCATTACGTCACCCCCATATAGCCCGTTTCTCTTCGCCACACGGAGTTCTAAAACTTTCCACTATTCCAAAACGATTGTTGTCATAGCATCATTTCCACCGGAAAGTTCCTGACGACGACCAGCCGCTGCCAGAGGATGATCCAGAAGAAGAACCGGAGGACGTAAAGCTGGGCAGCGATTGGATGCCGCTACCGCTGGTACTGCTGGCGCTCCAAGCTGAGGAAGCAGCGCTGGTGCTCAAGCCGTTGGAACCAAAAGATGTGCTTGTGGGAATGATCGCGGGAGTTGCTGAACTTGTACCAGGGTAGATGGATCAGACAATGATCCCCAATTGCTGTAACTTCCAATTTCAACGCCGGTGCTAGCACCAAAGTGGAGTCCAAAATTAGGCGTAAAAGGCTTGCCGCCCTCTATGGGAGTGGAAAAATTTGTTCCTGATACCTCCCCATAATCTCCGCCAACAGGCGTAGTTACCGCATTACCTGATCTATACGTTGCTACGCCACCAACTCCAACAACACCAACACCTAATTCCGCTGACACCTGATCAAATGTCTGGGCTATGTAACCTGAACCGACAGATTGTGCATGTGGTGAGGGTCCACCCTTCGGATCGAAAGCGAGCCCGCCCCCATAGCCAACACCAAGACGACTAGTCATTTCGAACGTTCCTTTGGAATACGCGATATTTAGCCCGCCTCCTATACCAAGGTATGCCTCAATTGAGGCGCTCCACAGACCCAGTGGATCCGTCGCGTTAACCGGATTGTTCTGCACATAAGTATACACGTTGATTCCACCATGGAACCCAATCGGATCCCTCTGCGCAAATCTGCCTATGGTGGGATCGTAGTATCTCGCCCGGTAGTAGACGAGCACGGGGTTACGGGTTCCCTTCCGGTGTAACCGAATTGCGGGATGGCACCGGTGCTGGCGAGCTTGTTGCCGAAGGCGTCGTAGCGCTCGGTGCCGGTGGTGACGCCGGTGTTGTCAGTGACGGCGACGACGGAGCCGAGGTCGTCCTGGTGGTAGTACTGGGTGGTGGCGGCGGTGATTCTGGAGAGCGGCTCGTCCATGTTCGGGCCGTGGGTGTATTGGGCGCTGGGGGCAGTCCAGCTGGTGTATTCGGCCTCGATGTCGGGGTCGTTGTAGAGGTAGGTAGTACGTGGTGCTGCTGGCGGTCTTCTGGACTCATCGGCCCTGGTCGTCGTAGACGTATTTAGATTGGTTTGGACTGAATAGGAGGCCTTGTATCGATTCAAGGCAAGAATGTTATAGGCGGAGGGAAGTATGCGGCTTTGTGGCCAGGTCGCATTGAGATTGGTGTACGACGCATACGGGGTGTAGGCCCAGCGCCATCAGTAGTATTCTGCGATGTGGTGATGGCACTGATAGCCGCAGTGAATGTGGTAGGCGATATCCCGGCCGCTGATCCGGCGATCAGGGCCGTGAAGGTATCCGAGAAACTGCCGGCATAGGCTGTACGCCGCTATGGGCTGGCTGCTTCGCCCGCCAGCCCCGCGGCTCCCTCGTAACTACTCGCCTCGGTGTTTCGCACCTTCCTTGGCTCACAGCGCATGCAACGACAGATCGAGATTGAGCCGTTTCTTGACGATGGCTACCAGCACGTAGGTGGAGACGGCGATCCATACCTGGCTTTTGACGGCATTCTCGGAGGTGCCGAAGAACCGCTTGATGCGCAGGTGCTGCTTGATCCATTTGAAGAACAACTCCACCTGCCAGCGGCTCTTGTAGAGGGCGCAGACACTCGCGGCCGAGATGCCAAAGTGATTGGTCAGGAACACCAGCGTCTTGTCGGTCTCCGGGTCCTTGAAGCAGATGCGGCGCAGTCGTTCGGGGTAGCCGCGTTGGGAGTAGAACCCGGTGAGTTCGATATGCTGATCGCAGATCAGTCCGGTCGTGCGATCCACCGGGCAGGAGTAGACCCTCTCGAACTTGAAGTTCGACTTGGCGCGCGTGACGAAGAAGGCACCGGCCCGATGCAGGGCATGCAGCCGGTCGAAGTCCAGATAGCCCCGGTCCATCACATAGAAGGCACCCGGCTCGGGCAGCAGGACGTCCAGCACATTGACATCGTGCAGCTTGCCGTCCGAGATGTAGATGAAAGCCGGAATGGCGCCCCGCAGATCTGGTAGGGTATGCAACTTGATCACCGCCTTGGTGTCGCGAAACGACGCCCAGGGAAACAACGACAGGCACAGATCGATGGTGGTGGAGTCCAGCGCATAGACCGTGTTGTCCAGATCGACGGCCAACGGTTCTTCCGCATATAGACAGCATGCGATCCGAATCAGCGCCTGGGCGAACACGAGCTTGCCGACATGCATGAGCACCTCCCGGATAAGTCCGGGAAGCCTGCCGTAACCGGT
This sequence comes from Sulfurifustaceae bacterium, assembly GCA_041481225.1. Lineage (GTDB taxonomy): Bacteria > Pseudomonadota > Gammaproteobacteria > Acidiferrobacterales > Sulfurifustaceae > Sulfuricaulis. The sequence continues at coordinate 17,047 of JBGPBL010000012.1, forward strand.
GCATGGCGTTTAAATCGTTTACACTCCCAAACATCAAGAAAACCCTGTCAGTTCAGACTATTACTGGCTGAAACACTCGAAGCTGTCGGACACTACTGATTTCAGATATTCGCTCAGCGCTGCGACTTAACTAGTCGCTGTCGCGAAATTCAACACTCCCAAAAAAACCTACCGCCGGATATTTCCGACGTGGCAGCATGAAGCTTGGCGCGGCGCACCGCGCTCTCACCCGCTTTGCCCCGCAACACCGGTCATGTGTCGCATCAACTGATGCAGATTAAACCCCATCACCGAACGATATCCCGCAGCGAGCGTCGTAGTATCGGATTTCATTCTGCTACTTCCCAAACCAAGGGATTTGGCGTGTTGAATCAAGGGCTCGATGCCCGCGCGGCGGTGTTTGAGTGGCTGAGTGATCTCGGGCGGGGCGGATCTTTCACGTTTGCCAGGCACACATCAATCACGAGTACGAGCGGCTCTGCCAAAAAACTGATCGACAAGATGGCCCGAAAACACGCAGTACCTTTCTTATCAGGGCGCCTGGAGATCTGGGCGGCCGCCGTCGTCTATACCATCGGGAGCATCAACTTCCTGTTTGATACAACGTTCCAGCCCTATGCCAGCACCGATTCCCTCTGCGATTACTTCAAGGTGTCCAAGAGCACCGTCGGCCAAAAGGCCAAGCTCATCCGGGAGATGTTCAAGATGGGATATTATGACCCGGAGTTCTCTACCGAACATACGAGAGAAAATAACCTGTTCGCGTGCCTGGCGCTGGTGGATGGGTTTTTGGTCATACGGGATCCGTAGTTTCGCGACAGCGACTAAAACTAACGCAACAGAACTTCCCAAATCCTTTTCTATGCTCAGTCACGGCGTGCATTCGGTCTCCGGGCATCCGCCATCGACAGATTTCCACGGGCTCTTCGCCGCGGTATCTCACACCTTCCGGCGCTGGTCGGAAATCCCCCTGGAATTATCACCTATTATATAATCTTTAGAGGAAGATCGCACAACTTATTGCTGCAAATGATTATTTCAAATTTTATCTCCCTAACATGTAGTCGGATACTCCCCTGTCATGTTTAACAATTCTGCGTACCTGACCTACCAAATGCGCAGGCACGGGCTAGATTTAAGAAACCTGTGTCATTTTAGCCGGATGATTGGGTTAATTATCAATAGTAAGGGATAAAGCCGATCGTCCTGGGCGACGGTCGCCACTTCGGTGGATAGCAGTACGGGAGATTTTGACATGTTAAGTGTCGTGATAATTGACGATCAGTCCACCAGCCGGAAGATTCTTGAAGAACTGGTTTTCTCGCTGGGAGAGGATATCTCTATCAAGTCCTTTTCCGATCCGGTAGCCGCACTCGAATCGGTGCAGATCAGCGAACCCGATCTGGTGCTCACGGATATCAAGATGCCCAGGCTGGATGGTGTCGAGTTTACCCACCTTTTCCGGACGCGATACGAAGATGTTCCGCTCATTGTCATCACGGGCATTGAGGACAGGGAAATTCGCTACCGGGCGCTGGAGTCCGGCGCGACCGATTTTCTGACCAAACCCGTCGATCACAACGAATTCCGCGTGCGTTGCCACAATCTGCTTGAGCTCCGCCGGCATCACAAAATCAGCAAGGGCCGCACCAAGTGGCTTGAAGAGAAGGTTTCCGAGGCCACCCAGGCGATCAGCATCCGCGAACGGGAAACCCTGCTCAGGCTCGCGAAGGCGGGTGAGTATCGTGACGAGGAAACCGGTAATCATGTCCTGCGCATGGCGAAGTACTCATACATCATCGCCAAGAATATCGGTCTGCCGGAAGACGAGTGCCGGGTTATCGAGGTTTCCGCAACCATGCACGATATCGGCAAGATCGGCATACCGGACAGTATCCTCAGGAAGCCCGGGAAGCTGACGGACGAAGAATTCAGGAGCATGAAACGCCATGCCGACATCGGCCATGAGATACTGAAAGATAGCCCGTCGAAGTACCTGCAAACGGGGGCGGTCATTGCCCTCGGACACCACGAGAAGTTTGATGGCAGCGGCTATCCGAGCGGCCTTCGTGGTGACGACATACCGCTGCCCGCGCGCATTGTGGCCGTGGCGGATGTTTTCGATGCGTTGACATCTAGGCGACCGTATAAAGATTCATGGTCGGTCAAGGACGCCTTTGATTATCTCAATGCAGAGAAGGGTGCGCATTTCGACCCTGACTGTATAGAGGCTTTCCATGCTGCGCTGTATACGGTCGAAACTATATGCCAGTCGTTGCGCGATCTGCCACCGAGTGGAACGGATAAGTAGCGTATGACCACCTCCTCCTGCCAAGCGCGATCCGGCATCTCACCGGTCGCCTTCCTTGAGAGGCTTAGAAAGCGGCCTGACAGCGAGCATGAGCAGGCGTTGTTGCGTCTGGTCATAAGCATAATCGTCCTCGGCTATCTATACATTTCCGCTATAAGCGACGGTTTTGTGAGTGCAAGCGAAAGACCAGCCGTTATCCTTGCCGCGATGTTCGTGCTGTTTGCCGTGGCGATATTTATTGGAATCGTGATCAGGCCGGGCGTATCTGTCACACGCCGTGCCCTCGGAATGGTGGCGGACATGAGTGCCACAACCTACTGTATGTATTTAAGCGGCGAAGTGGGCGCGCCGCTCTATGGTGTATTTTTATGGGTCACATTCGGAAACGCTTTTCGCTATGGCCTGAAATATCTTTACGCCGCGATGACGCTCAGCGTAGTGGGGTTCCTGTCCGTACTCATCACGAGTGATTATTGGGGTCTTCATAAGACACTTGGCGTTGGTCTGATGACCGCGCTGGTGGTTTTGCCGGTTTACATTGCCGTCTTGGTACGCCGGTTGAATGAAGCCTTGAAGCACTCCGAGGAGGCGAGTCAGGCCAAGAGCCGGTTTCTGGCCAACATGAGCCATGAGATACGAACGCCGTTAAACGGCGTTATCGGCATGAGCCATCTGCTCATGGGAACTCCGCTCAATAAAGAACAAAAAGATTTCACCCAAACGATCCATGCCTCCGCAAGCATGCTGCTATCGCTGATCGAAAAGATCCTGGACATCTCTAAGATCGAGGCCGGAAAACTGGTTATGGAGATAACGGATTTCGATCTGCACTTTCTTGTTAACAACACAGTAGTCATGCTCGCGCCCCAGGCGCACGCGAAGCGCCTGCGGTTCGCGACCCATATCGCGCCGGAAACTCCTTTCCTTTTACGTGGTGATCCTCTGCACCTGCGCCAGGTATTGATTAATCTCATCGGCAATGCCATCAAATTCACGGATAAGGGCGAGGTCGAAATCCAGGTCAGCCTGGTTGAGGAGGTCAATGATCGCGCCCATCTTCGATTCGAGGTGAGCGACACCGGTGTTGGCATTCCCATCGAGGCGCAGCCGCGCATATTTGAAAGCTTCACGCAGGCGGATGAGTCCACCACGCGGCGTTACGGTGGCACGGGCCTTGGCACCACTATCGCCAAGCAGCTTGTGGAGCTGATGGGTGGGAGAATCGGATTGCAGTCTGCGATGGGCCAGGGCACCACATTCTGGTTCGAGATCAAGTTTGAAATGCAGGCGTTGGCCCGCGTACAGCCGGCGAATGTGCAGCAGCTCGCCGACACTCGCGTGCTCATGGTTTCATCCAATGCGGATGCCTGCAGTGACGTGCTTGGGCACTTGCGAAGCTGGCGTGTTGACCTGACGATCGCAGCGAACACCGCTCAGACCTTTGCGCTTCTGGTCAGCGCGGTTCAGTGCGAAAACCCATTTCATACCGTGCTGGTGGATCAGGAACATCTCGATACGTATCCGACCCAGTTCGCGGCAGCCGCCAATTCGGAACCTTCTTTGAAAGGCCTTTCCCTGGTGCTTCTGCATGCGAGGCATGATGACATGGCTGTCGAGAAATACCTGAAGTCGGGATATTTGTGTGTACTGGAGACGCCGGTTGAGAAGCCGCTTCTCTTCAATGCCCTACATGCTTCCTATATGGATGGTGTCGATGATAAGGGCATCGTAAAGCTTGCCGACCGCCATAAAGAGGGGTGCACCCCGGCCTGGCGCCCAAGCCTAAAAATATTGGTGGCGGAGGACACCCCAACAAACCAGAAAGTAATCCGGAAAATTCTGGAGAACGCTGGGCATCGTCCGTCTCTTGTGGAAAACGGCGAACAGGCGCTTGATTGGCTGGAACGGGAATCATTCGATCTCGTCATACTCGATATGCACATGCCGGTTATGGGTGGCCTCGAAGTGGTAAAAATCTACCGTTTCGCACACCCAAATAGCACCAAGCCCCCCTTTTTGATGCTTTCTGCAAATGCCACTACCGAGGCCATGAAAGAAAGCCGGGAAGTAGGCGTGAGTGCCTATCTTACGAAACCGATAGAACCCGGAAAACTGCTTGAGCAGATCAGGCTGCTGGCACCCGCACCCAACGCTGAGACAGCCGATATCAGGGCAACGCGGCCGCTTGTGTCCTGCGAGCGGGAAACAACGCCTGATGCGGTCGAGACAGGAGTTCCCGCGGTGCTGAATGAGGAGACCTTGGCCAGCCTGGAGCTGATCGGGAAACGCTCTGGTTTCATGGATAACCTCATCCATGACTTTCTGAGCGATGCGGAGGTGCTGTTGCAAAACATGCAGCAGGCAATACAGCAGAAACGTTACAATGAATTCAAAGACATCGTGCACGCGCTGAAGGGAAGCGCCGGTGGCGTCGGCGCACAAGCGCTTTATGACACATCGACCGAAATCGGACGGATGCCACAGGAGAGATTACAGACTGAGGCGTCAACGATCATGCATGATCTGGTGGCGCAGTTTGAATCCGTGCGATTTAGGCTTATATCGTATCTGGAAAAACGCAGTGCATAGTATTCACGCCGACCTTGTCGGATCGGACGTAGCCGAATCGAAGATGTAGTCTTCCTCGATCTTGGTTCTCTCGTGGAGAATCAGCTCCTGCGTTGCTGTTGTTTTCTTTCTCATAAGTCTATCCTGAGATCGTGCCAACCGCCCCATTATACGTAAATCTTTTTCTCTAAGTTGCAAGGCTGTACCCACCCATAGTGTAGCGACATTCATGAGTTGTTCGTATGTTACGGGATGGTAAAGCTGTCGGATGTTATGAACAGCTTGGTAGCCATTGTTAAATTTATCCTGCTTCCTGATGTAACTGTGAACGGCCTCCATCCCTTCACCTTCTTCCGCCAAGATGTCCACAACGCCCAATTCATTAAGTTCTTCCGCGCTGTAGATGCGGCCGCTCAGGATCATCTTTTCGGCACGTGCAGCGCCTATGCGCCGTCCCAGCAGGTTGTAGGCGCCCATGCCTGGAAACAAATTGAAGAGGATCTCGGGCAACCCCATTTGTGCACGCTTTTCGGCGATCAGTACGGTGCTGGACAGCGCCGCCTCAAAACCACCCCCCAGTGCGTCGCCTTGCACCAGGGAAATAGTTGTAATAGGCAGGTTGAGATTAACGGAGTTCGCATGTAAGACGTCAATACAGGATTTTGCGTAGGCGAGTAGGCCCTCCCTGTTCCTGTCGCAGATCAGATTTTTAAATAGCGTGAGGTCTCCCCCGAGATTGAATACCCCCGGAATTTGAGAAGCTAGAACAATGTATCGCAGCGATGAAAATATTGAAGAACAAACATCCGAAGGTGAAACATTCACCCAGGATGTTACGTCTTGCTGAAAATGGTTAATGTCATTTAGAAGGTCAATTGTGAAACACGGTCTAGGCGATGAATTCATGTAATACCACATCGCCTTGCGATCATGGTCGTATCGCGTTATCAACTGCTTATAATGATGTTGCAGCGTTGGGTCGTTGCCTGGCCGCACACTGTCCATGTCGCCTCCTCCCTGTTAACTATGTATCAAACAACCATCCCATGTTAAGTATGCACAGATCCTTTTCCCCCACACAAGGGGATTGTTTGGGGCAGCAGGAACGCAAGAAGTGCGCCGTTTCGCGCATGCTGTGAGCCGGCGGTGGGATCGCTGTATAGTAATACCAGTCCGCTGCGGTTTGACCGGGGGTTTAAAAGGAAGCAAGTCGGCGGCGGTTTAGCCAAGAGACATTCTTTTTGAGCGCTTGTCGCCTGATCGCAGTTTCCGCATTCTTGCGCGCAGCACAGGCCTTCGCAAACGCGCCGGCTGCGCCGTGTACCGACACAGCAAATGTTTTGGACTTCCCGCACTTGCCGTTTCCATAGTTCGCGCGGATGAAGTTTCTTAGTTCTGGTTTAGATCTTTTGCCTGTCCTTTTTCTCAGCGTCCAGGCCCGGATTCGTGTCACACTGATTACACCAGTGGCGTTGCGCCTGTCCTTACTATAAATGGTCTTAATCCGGCTGGTCGGGGCGAGTTTATATCTATCACGGTAGGACCGCGCGGCCATCAGCGCCATGCGCTTGCCACCATATTTTAAGAATAGATGATTGTGCACCGACCCTCGTCATGCGCGACAGGACTCCAAGTCTCTCTCGCGCACTCGGTCAGAGCCGGCGCAACTATCCTGAGTCTCGCACCGCTCGCCCGGGCCTCGGCCGCCCTGCGGTCGAGCGGTGCGCACCAGACGCTCGCCCACCAATAATAGCTGTACGCCGCTATGGGCTGGCTGCTTCGCCCGCCAGCCCTGCGGCTCCCTCGTACTACTTGCCTCGGTGCTTCGCACCTTCCGCTTCGCACCTTCCTTGGCTCGCAGCGGGCGTTAGAGCGTGTAGCGCACTATACGCCTGTGGATAAATACCCCCCCAATGAGGACGGTTGTCACCTCCTGTGATTGATGTGGCTGAACACGATGGAAAAACTGTCAGAGGTCATCCTGTCTGTCCACGGGTTGTGAATGTTTCGACTTCTCTCTGGCCTTGATACGATCCTTGGCGGTGGCGCTGCTTTGCTTGAAGCGGAATGACTCGTTGCCGGTTTCGACGATATGGCAATGATGCGTCAGCCGATCCAGGAGCGCGGTGGTCAACTTGGCATCACCTAACACGCTGCTCCATTCCGAGAAGGTCAGGTTGGTCGTAATGACGACGCCGGTTCGCTCATAGAGTTTAGAGAGTAGATGAAACAGCAAGGCGCCGCCGGCCTGTGAAAAGGGCAAATAGCCCGGCTCGTCCAGGATCACTAAATCTATTTGCATCAGGCTGAGCGCCAACTTGCCAGCGTATTGACCTGTCCGAGTAGGCGAGGACATCGCTGTCCTCGCCCCTCACAGTCCCGGCGAGCGCAATTCACGCACCCGGTTCTTCGCAGTACAGGTTCGCCCACGATCCGGCATAGCGATGGATGATCTTCGGCCTGGGTAAAGGAAAGCGCGCCAGCACCCACTGGTACGCCACCCAGGAAACGGGGCTGTTGTTCGACCATCGCGCCAACCACTTGCGCCAGCAACGCCGAACCTGTTCATACAGGTTGGCGAGGCGTTCGAAGTTGCCGGTGTCGCATGGCCCGGGACTGTAGATTGAATGCCTTGAGTACACGCGCCAAGCGCGTTTTGGCCGTCTGCTGCCGCACCATTGCCTTGCCCTTCCGTGTGCGTAACCCAGACATGGGGTTGAATAGGCCGGTGGAATTTCACCACCGGCCTCTCGCAGAACCGGACGTGAACCTCTCGGCTCATCCGGCTCCCATCAGGCAAACGTACCGGTCATACCGCGCTGCCAGTGAACGAAGAGATCCGGCCTGTCGGCGGCGAGCCATTGAAGAAAGCGGCTTGCCCGGATCCTGTGACTTTATAAAGCACTAGAACTTGCGCATCGCCCAAGCCAGAAGCGTCTGATTGACGTATCGGAGCAAGGGAGCCCCAGCGCCGATGGCGCGTATCGCCCGTAGTACTCGATCCACCCTCGAAGGAGCGGATTGATCCGTTGGGCAATGGCGTCCAACGCCAAGTGTGTTTGACGGCGAAGATTCAAGCCCCGAATCGCCGACCGCATGGCCTTCATCGCCGAGACACTGATTGCGGGGTTAAATCCACAGAACAGTATGTTATCTCGGAGACGCCGAACCAGACGGGGCCGAAAGCAGTACCCGAGGAAGTCGAATTTAACGTTCGGATACGTGCCGTTGCACTTCCCATCCTTGCAGTAGACGATCTTGGTCGCGCCGTCTTTGCGCGTGCATTCGTAGGCGTACTTCACCCACGTGTAGTCGAGATAATGGTTCAGCGAGGTAAACGCCATCGCTGGATGGCTTCTCGCCAGCTTGGCTATGCGCTCCTGTTTGGTTGACACGCTTTCGGGTTTCAAAGCACCCTCGGTGTTTCGCAAAAACGATTCTGTATAAACGGTGCCCCTTTTTCCTCGACCGGTCCGTCTGAAGCGACGTTCCCCGATGTCATCAGTACTACGAGGGCACTACGACGGGCAGTGGCGAAACCGGGCTCGCTTATGGATTCGCTTTCCCGTTCCAGTCCTTGGTCGGCCGGTTCGCTCCTATACCGTGCCACCACCGGTGTAGGCCAGGCCTACACCGGTGGTGGCCTGGCCATGTTTTTTAAAGCCGGGTGCCGTCGGCTGATTTAGACTGGTCGTTCACCGCCCTCCCAAGTTCCTGGGGAGTCCATCCAATACCTTTGCCCCGCTCTTTGACCCCGGTCGGCCCACTTTGATCTCACCTTGGCGATCAGCGTGGTGTTGTCCCCACTCATGGAAAGATGAAGACACCAACGGGTTATTCATCTCGGGGCTCAATCACGCGGCTTTGGTATCTGCTGTCTACGCTTCACGAAGTGCGTTACCGCACCCCATGCAAGGCTCGCTTGCGGCGGGTGGTTAGCCTTTGCCGAAGGAGAGTCGAACCCCTGGACTTCAATAAAAAGGTTCAGTCGTACACACGACGTTCTCCTTCTCCAGGCTTACCCTGGCGCGATCCATGGCGAATTATAATTAATGGCGCCGGTGGCCGGAGATGAGTCAGCTATTTAAGCCGGATATCGTTTTTAACCGACTTGGCACCCGGAACATTGCGCGCCAGCTCGAGCGCCCGGTCGATCTCCCGCTGACTACTGGCGAAGCCGCTCAGCTGGACCACTCCCTTGTACGTCACCACCTGGATGTCGAGCGCGCTGACCTCCTTATCGGAGACGAAGGCGGACTTCACCTTGGCCGTGATCGCGCTGTCGTCCAGATACTCGCCGGTGCTCTCCTGCGTGCTCGACCCAGCACAGCCGCTAAGGCCCACGAGTAGGGCTGTGATGATAAACCAGGTTCTTAACTCTAAAAGCTTGTTCATTTGTAAGCCTCCTTGACGAACACAACTGACAATTGGCATCGTGACACTGTAGCCCTTGCGGCCATTCACCTCTTTATCGCCAACGACTGGCCTGCCAGCCGGTATCGACCCGGAGCGAATCTCACATTCTCAGGGGCGGTCCCTAGCTCCATGCTCACGCAGCGAATGGTAAAACTGCCAGGCAGTCCGGATGCGCTCGATCCACACAGTCAGTCTGACGCGCCGCACTCGGACCAAAAGCGCAACCGCCACCGCGACGGCGAGTGGATGCATACGCAGGGTGCGCACCAGCGCGATCCCGTGGTCTGCGAGCGCGAGCGGCATCTGCCATTGCTGCGTTAGGCGACCGACCTCCTCTCGCTGGGCTGCTGCCCGCGTCACCAGCGCCGCCCGTCGGCGCATTACTTCTGCCAGAAGTGTGTCCATATCTATTGAGGTGTCAGCTGATCCCGGTCCTTGGAAAGCTCCGCCAAGGTCGTGGCGAACAGTCGGGGGCGCGATCTATTCCGCCTACGCAAGACGGTGACGGCAATAAGACCCAGTCCAAGGTATAACACGGCGAGGCCGCCCAGGGCATACAGCCGATGGGTTTCCCACAACAGCATTACAGTGAAAAGCGTGAAGAGCACGACCCCGAGGTTTACGAAGAACAATGCCAGGAAGCCAAACACGATAAGCTCCCGAATCCGTTCGCGCTCCTCCTCGTACTCGGTGGCGACAATCTCCACCCGCGTCTGCAGGATCTCAAGCAACGTCGCCAGCAGTCGCTGCAGCGACGCGAGCAAACCCGTAGCGCGGCCGGTGCTGGCGCCGCTGTCGGTAGCGCTCATATTATGAGCGGCGGGTGGTCAACATCCCGAGCAGGAACCCAACGGCTGCGGCGATGCCGACCGCCTGCCACGGGTGCTCATGTACCAGCTCATCCGTCGCCCGGGCCGCCGCCCGGGTCTTCTCAATCAAACCCTGCTCCAAATCGGCGAGCCGCTTCCTGGTGGCCGCCAGGCTTTCTTCGACCTTGGCGCGCGCCGCCGCCACCTTTTCGCCAGTCTGGCTCGCGGTGGCTTTGAGCAGTTCCTCCGTGTCCGTGACCACGGCTCTAAAATCCTTGATCAGTTTTTCTTTTGCGTCCTCTGTCACAGTTGTTGCATTCATGGTTGCACCCTCTCGTTTGGTAAGATAAGCGCCATCAACCAGCTTTTAAAGCATAAACTGTCCAACGCTGTAATTCTTTGACAATTATCAAAACCCTGGCGCAAGCACTGCTTCATCTTTTGTTGTCGTTTTCTACACGCCTACAAAAGTTAGATGGAATAAAGATTTGCTTTACCTATCTGAAATTCTTAATTAATTCATAGCGAACCGCCAAGACGTCTACTACGCCAGGGACGATTCAGACACCACTCCGGGAAGAGAGACTGAGCAGCCGCTTGCGTGCAAGCCACTTGCGCAGCTCCTCCAAAATGAACATGCCGGCTGCGAAAGGAATGACGAACCCCCAAATCTCCTCTCCAATGGGAGCCGTTCCGAGGAGAGCATTTCCCCACGACGTATAATTGATCGACAGGAGGAAGGCAATTTCCAATACCACGCCAAAAATAATCAGCGCATTGCCAAAAAGCCCGGTTGCAAAAACCGATCGGGAGGCGCTCCGGCATAGGAACACGTTCACGATCTGCATCAGGATAATGGCGCTCAAGCAGGCGGTAGTGGCTTGCAGGTACACGGGGTCCTGGGCCGCCAGATTCTGGCCATATTTCCATCCGGCGCCGTTGAGCACAAAGAAGAAGGCCGCCATGGCGGCAGCCGCCTCGATCAGGCCCAAGAAGAGATAGGCGCGAAACGCCAAGGGCCAATTCATCAGCCGCTCGCCCTGCGGGCGAGGGGGACGGCGCATGATCTGCGGGTCGGGTCGTTCGACACCAAGGCCGAGGGCGGCAAGCGTGTCGGACCCCATGTCGATGGACAGCGCTTGGATCGGTGTCAACGCCAAGGGAATCTTGAACAGCAGGAAGCCGAGGTAAGGAATCAACTCGGCAACATTGTGGACCAGGACGTAAGTGAGGAATTTGCGGATATTTTCGAATACGGCGCGTCCCTCCTCGACGGCGTTCACGATGCTGGCGAAGTTGTCGTCCAGCAGCACCATGTCGGCCGCTTCCTTAGCCACGTCCGTGCCGGCAATGCCCATGGCGATGCCGATATGCGCAGCCTTCAGCGCTGGTGCATCGTTGACGCCGTCGCCGGTGACGGCCACGATCTGTTTCTTTTTCCTCAACGCCTCCACGATGCGCATCTTCTGGTCAGCGACGACCCGCGCGAAGATGACCTCTTGGACGTCCAAGGCAAGCTGCAGCTGGATGTCCGAGAATCGTCTGAGCTGCTCGCCAGTAATGATCATCGGATTGTCAGACTTTACCAGTCCGATTTCGCGGGCGATCGCCGTGGCGGTCCGGGGGTGATCGCCGGTAACCATGATGACCTTGATCCCGGCCTCTTGGCATTTGCGGAGTGCTTCCGGCACTTCGGGCCTGGGCGGGTCTTCCAGACCCACCAGCCCAGTAAAAACCAGGCCCTCCTCCAGCCTCTCCCGGTCATAACCCACAGCCAGCTTCCGGTAGGCGAACGCCAGCACCCGCAGACCCTGGTGCGCCATCGCATCCTGCGTTTGCACGATGCTCACCCTTGCCTCAATGCCAAGGAGCTGAATCTTGCCGTCAATGAGAATGTGTTGGCAAAGCGGAAGCACTGACTCGGGCGCACCCTTGCAGTAAAGGACAGGACCTTCAGGTGCTTGGTGCAAGGTGGACAGTCGCATGCGGTCGGCGTCGAACGGGATCTCGTCCAACCGCGGATAGACGGGAAGACCGGAAATGAAGTGCAGCGCCATTTCCACCAGCGCCACTTCCATGGGATCACCCAGAAAAGCCGGTTTTCCATGACTCTCTGTTTCCTTCAGGTCGTGACACATCCGGGCTGCCAGGAAAAAAGGCCGGTAGAGATCTGCCAAGCCCGGTTTTTGTTTTACCCCGGCAGGCGAATCGAACATTTCCCCTAGATAGAGCCGCCGGACCATCATGCGGTTCTGAGTCAGCGTACCGGTCTTGTCGGTGCAAATAACCGTGGTGGAGCCGAGCGTCTCGACCGAGGGCAGGTAACGGATGAGGACGTTGCGCTTTGCCATGCGCTGGGTGGACAGCACGAGCGCCAAGGTCAAGGTGGGGAGCAGCCCTTCCGGCACCATGGCGACGATGATGCCGATCGCGAAAATAAAGGCCTTCCAGAAAGGGATGCCGATCAGCCAGCCGAGCGAGAAAAATATGAGACCGATCAGCACCGCGAGGATTGCGGTCAAGCGGCTTAAGTGTGCGATCTCCTTGCGCAGCGGTGAGACCTCCTCCCCCGCCGTTTGGGTGAGATGCGCGATCTTGCCGAATTCGGTGTGCCTCCCGGTGGCGAAGACGACGGCCTTGGCCTGCCCGGACACCATCGCGGTGCCGGCGAGCACGACGTTCTTGCTGTCGATCAAGTCATCCACTGCGGATGGGTCGGCCTCCCGCGCTTTGGGCAGCGATTCACCCGTAACGGCCGCGTTATTGACTCGTACGCCGAACGCCTCGATCAGCCGGCAGTCGGCGGGGATGTTGTCGCCCTGCTCCAAGTGGACGATATCCCCTGGCACCAATTGTTCCGCAGGCGCCCGGGTGACCTTGCCCTCGCGCAATACCTGGGCCTGTTGCGGCAGCAGTTTGCGCAACGCCGCAAGCGTTTGTTCGACGCGATACTCCTGCCAGAAGGAGAATAGCCCGCTCACCAGGATCACGGTCACGATGGCGTAGCCCACTTTCGCCATGTCTTGACCGGGCTCGCTCCATGCAGCGAAGAAAGCCAGCCCCGCGGCAACCCACAGGATCAGCGAAAAGAAAGTTGTGAATTCCTTAATGAGGCGCAGCCACAGAGGTTCGCGGGCCACTTTCTCCACTTCGTTGCGGCCGTATTCGTGCAGCCGGCGTTCCACTTCGGCGCGACTCAGACCTGTCGCGGTGCTCTTCAGACTCGCGACGGCATCGAGCGGAGACAGTTGATGGATTTTCATGGCAATCTCGCTGCGATTTTCTGCCTGAGACAGGGCATGTGTCAAAAAGCAAGATATGAGCCAACAAGAGACATTCGAGAATATCCCCGATAGCGGACGTCCAGACACAATTTCTTCCCAATTGCCTTTTTTCATAATCCTTACTACACTTGAATAAGTAAGGATTAAAGGAGTTTGAGATGACAACCGAAGCCACACTGACCAGCAAGGGTCAAACGACAATTCCCAAGGAAATTCGAGATAGCCTTCGCATGAAAACCGGAGACCGGATGACCTTTACATTGATGCCAGATGCCACCGTCATCATGCGCTTAAAAAGCAAGAGCCTTACCGAACTTGCAGGCACGCTGCGCAAGAAAGGACGGAAGCCTGTTCCTGTTGAACAACTGTCACGCTGATGCTCGGAATCGACACCAACGTTCTCGTTCGTTTTCTGGCTCGGGACAACGAAGTCCAGTTTGAAAAGGCACGCAAGCTGATCAAGCGTGAAGTTTCTGCAGGACGCCGCGTTTTCGTTAACCAGTTGGTTCTCATGGAAACCGAATGGGTGCTACGCAGCAGATATGCCGTGCCGAAGAATCAGATCATCGAAGCCATCTCTGGATTGCTGGATGCGGCCGATGTCCAATTTGAGGATGAGCCGGCCATTGAGGAAGCTCTTTTCACCTGGAAGGATACCACTGCCGATTTTGCTGATTGCTTGATCGGCGCCAAAAATCGACGGCTAGGATGTCGGGCAACGGTGTCCTTTGATTTGAAGGCGGCCAAGTTGCCGGGCTTCATGGCTGTCTAACAATCCAGTGAAGTGTCCTGTGTCTGAAGAATGGCAATTCACCATTAGATACAGGTTGCCCAATCTCCTGTCCTTGGCCACTTCCTGCGTTGGTCGTGAACTAAGGTCCCCTCCGCTCCATCGGCATGACCCGGCACCGCGGTACTACGAACCTTTCCGCCACCCCAGGGCGCCTGGCCTGTCCCTCTCGGGGCATCCGGCGGGTCATCGGCCGTCCGTGCCGTGGGGTTTCCCGTGTTGCGGATGTATACCTTATATATAGATGCTGTCGCCACTACCCCGGCACAGCGACGGGGGTGTTCTTCGCTCGCTTCCCCAGTCGTATCCGCTTTCCCCGAAAGAGTGGTCGGGTCGGCCTGGGCATTGGCTTTTTCCAGGTTTGCTCGGCGTTTAGTCACGTTACCGCCTGCGAAGTCGGGATGCTGTTCATCGATTTCGAGCAGCGCCAGCGCATGCGTTCCAGAAACCAACCGAAAACAGTGAGTAGCCCTAAGTACTTGGCTGACTTCCGCGGCCAGTGACGGTTACTGCGAGAACCCAGAAAACTTCTTGTTGATCTCACGTTCAGCTACGATCCAGTCCTCAACCGGGTCGCCACCCTGAAAGCCTCGACTGAGCGCACGAAAATAAGCCTTCTCGGAGATCATCTGCTGGAGCTCGTGATCCGAAGCCGGTTTCTTGTTAGCGCGTGTCGCCGATAAACCCGATGACGTATTGCCTTTTTCCTTAGCCATGCCTGTTCTCCTTGTTTATTGAAGGGTGGGTAACTCCGTCCTGCCGACGGCAAATATAATACTGCTGCCAGCGTGCAACACAATAGGGTTGTGCAGGTACGGATTTGGAGAGGGGTTAGTGTTCGGGGTGGTCAGCACGATAGTGGCAGCAGGGGGGCAACAACACTGACCATCGCTTTGCCCAGCAGGAGGTGCTGGTCTGCGTCCAGGTGGATACCGTCGATCCGGCTGGCCGGGGTGACGCTACCGGCATCGAAAAAATGACATCCCAGTGTCGTCGCCGTCTCTCGATACACGGCGGCCAGGCCGACACACCTATCCCCTGCTCCTTCAAACTTTAGCGCTATCGGGCCCTTCGGAACACCAATAGGCGGAGGTGCAACAATCAGAATCGGTGGAACCGGCATTCCCGGCTCAATGGGTGCCTGGCGAATAGCGGTAACGAGCGCCGCCATACCTTGAGCTGAATGCCACGCGTTGTGCGCATGCATGGACTGGAAGTCATTGGTGCCAAGCATTAGCACGACGAGAGCAAGAGGCGAGTGAATTTCAATGCGCTGTGCCAAACCATCCAGACCATTACGGCCAGGTTTAAAGGGGTCGTCCCAGACAGTCCGTCGTCCATTCAGACAGTCCTCAATAACACGCACAGGTTTCCCCGCGTGGTTCAGTCCGATTTCCATGACACCGGGCCAGCGTTGATCAAATTCGAGGCGCTTCCGTGTGGTGGGGATAATTCCCCAAGATAAGGAGTCGGCATAAACGAGTATGTGTTGCATAACGTTCCCTTTAAACCCCGTGGTGAGGGTCATTCGTGAACAGATAGAGTCTCTACAGTTTAGCGATTTGTTGACCGAACTGCTTGCAGCTATTCTGTGTCCGTGGCGAACGTCTCCCAACTCCCGCTCCGTCATGGTTTCGTAATGGCCAGGATCAAGTCTTGATCAATGAAACCCGCCGTTCTCGACGGCTGGATGAAACTGTCCTTGACAAGTATAACGAAACACGGCGGAATGGCTCTTCGTAAAGATAAAAACAACCGCCATCACCCCGCGGCCAAGAAGCACAACAATAAACCAAGCGCCACGGGTTCTCTTTAAGAAAAAATCCCCGGCGTACACCACAAGGAAGGGTTCAGCCATGAATCCAGCAAACCGGGAGTTGAACGCTTGCGCCCGCCGGCTCGGAGAGCCACGATGAGTTCATCATTCGGATGGGGCTTCAATGTCCGCATACAGGGAGTTGTGTCGCGCAGCGCCAGCCGGTTACATTCGCCCCTTTCGATGCAAAAAATTTTACTCGCGGTAGCGTGCCTTGTTTTTTCTGTGGTGGCTGAAGCATACACTACAGTAATCGAAGGGGTGTTTAGTTGTCAGTCAGACGGGTTGGTCGCATGCGCGGCGGGTGCCGGTGGGAGCCAATTTTGTTCTGGTAACCCCATTTCGGGAAACAACTCGGTAGTGGCTTGGGCGTACTCTACGGGTTCGTATCCGAACACAGTTGGACATTTGTTTATCGTGCCGGACCCAGATACGGGCAAATGTGGGTTGTCGTGTACGTGGCCAGGTGGAATTACTGGGGGCCAGCCGTTAGTTTGCACGTCACCATCTGAACTCAAAAAATCCTTTGGCCCCCGCAGCTGCAACACGGCCGACCAAGGCGACCGGGGCAACCCCTGTAACGCCGCCACCGGCAACAAATACCAAATCGAAATGGACTACCGGGGAGGTAGCACCAGCAGAAACAGCGGCGAAACCAATCTGTCATTCGCTCGCTCCTATAACTCCCAGCTCAACCAAAACCTGGGTCTGGGCTTCGGCTGGAGTACTTCGTTTAACAAGCGCCTCGAAATTAATGGCGCCCTCATCCAAATTCGTCAGGCCACTGGCCGCGGCGAGCCCTTCACATGTCCGAGTGGTGCCGGCGCGTGCACCGGCGATAGCGACACTACCTTAAGCCTGAGCTTGGATGCCACCGGCTACACCCAGACTCTCCGCGACGGTGCCAACGAACGCTACGACCTCAATGGGAAGCTGCTTTCCGAAATCTCCCCTACCGGCCAGATAACAAACTACTTTTATCGCACCGACAACGGCAGGCTCGACCACGTCACCGGTCCCTTCGGTCATACGCTTACGCTTGGCTACGACACGAGCAATCATGTCGCCACTGTCACCGACCCCTCAGGGCAGGTGATTCACTACAGTTACGACACCAACAACAACCTCACCCGCGTCGATTACCCGGATGGCACCGCCAAGATTTATTACTACGAAGACGTCAACAATTCCCACGGTTTAACCGGCATCGCCTTGGTCGATGCCAACAATGTCACGACACGTTTCAGCACCTACAGCTATTTCTACAACAGCGCTAATGCGTATGATCCCAGCAACGGCAAAGCCATCCTCACCCAGCACGCCACCACCACCAACGGTTCGCCGCAGGAGAAGTTCACCCTGGCATACGACGTACCGGCGCTGAACCAGACCACCGTCACCGATCCGGTCAACACGCAGGAGGTAATGACCTTCGCGGTGAACCTAGGGGTAAAGAACCTGGTGACCAAGACTAGCTCGATCGATGCCAAATCACTGCAGCAGACCTTCGACACCCACAACAACCTCACCTGCAAGAAGGACGAGGAAGGTCATGTCACGACGTATACGTACACTGCCACCAACCAGAAGCAGAGCATGACGGAAGGATTAACCGGCGACTGCACCAACCCGCCGGCCTCGACGACGGCAACGAATGTCACACGCTTGACCTCGTATCAGTACCTCACCCCGACGCTCGATCTGCCCACGACGATCACTTCCCCCAGCGTCAATCCGGGGGCGTCCAAGATCACCACCATTGCGTATACCGATACCGCCCACCCCAACCTGCCGACGCTGATCACGCAAAGCGGCTACACCCCCGCGGGCGCCGCCATCGCGCGCACACTGCAACTCGCCTACAACAGCGTCGGCGAGGTGGCCTCCCTTACCGATGCCAATGGCAACGTCACGCAGCTGTTCTACAACTTGTGCAACACCGGCAACGGTTGCGGCCAGCTGAGCAGCGTCACCAATGCCCTCGGGCAGGTGACCACCTATGACAGCTACGATGCCAACGGCCGGCTCCAGCAGATGACCGACCCCAGCGGGCTGAAGACGAATTACACCTATGACCCACGCGGACGCGTGGGATCCGTCACCCAGACCCCCGGCGCCACCCAGACTCCCCCCTCAGGAAGCTATCAGACGCTCCTCGCCTCCGGCCCCTGCACCAGTGGCGCCTGCGGACAACCGGGTGAAGCGACCCATGCCCACGGACACGAGACGACCCATGACCGTGACGATGACGGTGATGATGATGTTGCCCACGGAAGACACCGGCAGGAAACGAACCACCATGGCATAAAGACGAGCCACACCAACGCCACCAACGCCTCCCCGGTCGGGGCCACGACCGCCGCCATCCCGGCCGTCACCCTGGGAAGCTCCGCACTGTGGCAATACAGCTACATCGCCTGGGGCGATGTCGCCCAGGTAATCGATCCTGATGGGGTCGTGCTCAATTACGGCTACGATACCGCCCACTACCTGCGCACCATCACCGACGGGGCCGGCAACCAGATCCGCTATGCTTACGACTTGAAGGGCAACCGCACCCAGGACTACACCTACGACCCCACGGGAACCCTCACCCGGGCAGCGGGTTATGCCTACGACCTGCGCAACCACCTCAGCTCGGTGACCCTCGCCAACACGACCCAACTGGTCTTCGACGCCCTGGGCAACCTCATCAAAGAAACCGACGCCAACAACCACGCCACCGGCTACCAGTACGATGCCCTGAACCGCCTGTTCAACCTCACCGATGCCGCAAACCAGAACACCGGCTACGGCTACGACATCAACGACTATCCCAGGCTAGTCACCGCCCCCAATGCCCTGAGCACGCAGTACACCTACGACGATCTCGGCAACCGCCTGTCCGAGGTCTCGCTGGACCGGGGCACCACCCTCTATACCTACGATGCCGCCGGCAACCTGCTGACCCAAACCGACGCCCTCGGTCAGAAAACCACCTACACCTACGATGCCCTGAATCGCATGGTCACCAAACAGAGCTCGGCACCCTTCACCAAACCCAACACCTATACCTATGACACCTGTTATAGCGGCCGCCTGTGCATGATCGACGACGGCGCCATGCCCGTGATGTACTTCGGTTACGACGGCTTGGGGCGGATGAATTACGCAAGCGATATCTACCCCGGGCTCACCACTCAATACGCCTACACCCCCGGCGGCCGTCTCACGAGCCTCACCGACCCCAGCGGCCGCAGCGTCGATTACGCCTACGACTTTCAGAATCCCCTCAGTCCCAAAGTGGGTCAGGTGGTCCAGGTGAGCACCACCTACAACGGCACCACCACGGTACTCGCGAACAACATTGCCTATTATCCTTTCGGACCGATGGCGGCCTTTGGCTTTGGCAACGGCAAGGGCTATCAGGCACAGTTCGACAGCGCCTACCGTCCCACGCTCCGCACCGACGGTGTCTATGCCGAGAGCATCACCAACTATGACGGGGCGGACAACATCCTTACCCGTTCGGCCCCCGGGATCCAAGGCTTCACCTACGATGCCTTGAATCGCCTGTATACCGTCACGGACAGCAACGGCTTCGGCAATCTCGCCTACCTCTACGACCCCAACGGCAACCGCCAGTCCGAGACCCGCAACGGCACGGCCACGAGCTATATCTACAACCCCGCCGGTTCCAACTGGCTCTCCCAGGCGGGATCCGAGACCCGGCTGGCCAACCCCGACGGCAGCACGGCCTCGACCACCTCGCTCGGGGCACTGAGTTACGACGGCTATGGCGATCTCACCGCTGTCGCCGCGGCCGGCTCAGTCTACGCCTACGATCCTTTCGGGCGGCGTAACTGGAAGAACGTGGGCAACGCCTGGACCGCCTTCGCCTATGGACCCCGTGGTGAACTACTCTATGAAACAAACCAGACCAGCACCAAGGCCTATGTTTATCTCAATGGGATGCTGCTCGCCCGGATCGACAATAACAGCCAGATCTACTATTACCACAATGACCATCTCGGGACGCCGCAGACGATGACGGACTCCACCGGAACCACGGTGTGGAAGGCTACCTATGAGCCGTTTGGGAAAGCGACGGTGACGGTGACGGTGAGTACGATTACGAATAACTTGCGGATGTTGGGCATGTATGCGGACGAGACAGGGTTGTACTACAACGGACATCGATACTATGATCCCAAGATTGGCAGGTACATCAGCAGCGATCCGATTGGGCTTGCCGGTGGCTTGAATACCTATGCGTATGTTCGTGGGAACCCACTTAGATACGTCGACCCAGATGGAACTTTTCTGGTTAACTTGGGTGCGGCCGGTATCGGAGCCGCAATCGGTGGGATCGCAGGCGGGCTCACTGTAGCGCTCCAAGGAGGAAGCGCTGGAGATATTGCAGCCGCTGCTTTGATTGGTGCGGCGGGCGGTGCGGTCGCAGGATTTACTTTTGGGGCGGCAGGCACTCTAGTCGTTGGCGGCATATCCGGTGCATTGGGCAACACCGCAGGACAAATGTTTTCAAATGAACCGTTTAGTCCTGGCGATGTTGCATATGCTGGTGGAGCCGGAGTCGTGGGTGGTGCGGTGGGTCTTCTCGGGGCAGCAATAGGATATACAGCGGTGGAACAAGCAGCAATGGGTGGCCTTACTATTGCGGAGATGCAAGGGATGTATGATTTTTCGAAAGCACTGAAAAAGAACTTCCCAGCGGATGGCAACAATGCCTGTCCTGTACCGCAACATTAGGAGGTTTTGTGGTGGTCGGGCTATACACAAAGATCAGATATTGGAAATAACTTAAATGACCGAGATTTTCTTCAGTATTGGATTTGCGTACTTGATTGGGCTCGCGCTTTTGGGGTACGTCTGTTTGTTAGTGTCGATACAACATTTAGGAAAGCACGGAAGACTGCAAAAGTGGGCCACGACCATTTTAATTGCCGCCCATTTCGTGCTTGGTATTGGGGCAGTACTTTTCGTTCCAGCGTTTTTCTATGGCCATCTTAAGGAAATTTTAACCGAAGGCGAGAAGATTACGTTTGCATTGATTGGCTTCGTCACGATGGGTATAGTTTTTATTGTGGTAAGGTATTGGAATCGCGTACTAAGCCAGCGTGGCAGGGCGGGTTAGCGCAGCATAACTCGCTGAATGGGTCAGCATTCCTCCGGCCCCAAACAGAGCAAAGTAACCTACACACCCCTGCAATCGCCGATTGCACCCCGAAACGGCGCTAAGTCCCCGCCGCTGCAAACGAATCGTGGACCACACTGACCTTACCCCCTATCTCATGCCATTTGTAGGTTCGGATTCCGCATGGGAAAAGTGATTGGCCGGAATTGACCATCGCTCAACCGGCAAACTCAACGACTGCTCCCCAGCACAGTTGGCTACCCGGGGTGGGCGGCTATTTTTTCGAGACTCGAGCGCCCGGTGTTGTGGCTTTGGGAAACACACCTTTGCCGCGTGAAAACCGAGACATAATCCTGTCGAAGCGGCGAGGGTTTGGTACTAGGCTCGCAAGCGCCCGCGGAAACATTGAGGTAAGCACGTTGTCCTTGAGAAAAAAGTGATGGTAAAGCCCGGCGAGCGCGTGGATGCCTGCGAGCCAAAGGATTACGTCCCCCAGCCAGGTGTGGATGCTTGCAAAAATTGCGCCGGCATCATGTGCAACGCCCAGGACGGGCGTAATCTTCAGGCCCACGAGTAATGTAAGTGGATGCCCCTCGAACCACGCACCTACGATCGCGGTGAAAGGGATCGCGAAGAGCAGCAGGTAGAGCCCTCCCTGTACGACCTTTGCCGCAACGGCCATCCAGCGCGCCACCGGCGGAGGGTCGGGTCGCGTGTCGAACGTCCGCCAAAGCATGCGTATCGCAACGAGCGCGAGCACACACAACCCTAAGGTCTCGTGGAGCTGACGGTCGAAATCGCGGGCGGGCGCGTATATGCGCTCCTCGGATCCTCCCGGTCCGTAGATGAACGCAATCAACACGATGAGCGCCGTTGCCCAATGCAAGGCTTGGGCAACGGCGCCATAACGAACAATCGAGCGGTGTTCCATATCGGTAAAGTACTGGTCGTGGAACGTCGTGTTATGCCGCCGCTTTGCCGGGAAGCCGCCAGCCGGGAAATACCAACACCCCCAGGAGACATCTAAGCGCCCGAGCTAAGACCTTCGCCCGCTCGATCCCCGGACGGACTCGGTCGTTCTCAATGGCTGAAATGGTGGCCTGGGAAATGCCGGTACGGCGGGCGCGCGGCATCTGACTCAACTCCTGAAACTCGCGCAGAATACGCACCAACTCGCCAATCGAGACGGTAATGCGCTTCTTGGCAGAACGATACCCTTTCATCTTCCCTAAAAAACCCGCTACTGAAAAAGCCTATGCAACATGTTTTTGTACAACAACCGGATCATGTGTTACAAGCCTAGCGGTATTTAGGCGTTACGCCAAGCGTAAATATCGGGAGACTACGGGGGTAGCCTGCTTGACATTAGTACGTATACGTACTATATTAAACTCAATGAAACGACAAAACGGCACGACCCCATGACCCGCAAAGCCTACACGTCCGCACACGCCGCCAAGGAACCGTGGCTGCCCGTCCTGCGCGGGCTGGTGCGCACGTACCAGGCGTTTGCCACGTGCTCCGGGCGGCACGTGGGCAGCCTTGGCCTCACCTTGGCGCAGTTCGATGTGGTGAGCACGCTCGGCAACACGTCCGGCATGACTTTCAAGGACCTGGGCGAGCGTACCCTGATCACCAAGGGCGCGTTGACCGGCATCATCGACCGCATGGAAAAAAAGGGCCTGGTGCGGCGCGTGGCCTCGCGCGAAGACCGGCGCTCGATGCTGGCGCAGCTTACCCCCAAGGGCGAGACGCTGTTCGAAGCGGTCTTCCCCGCACATATTCATTACCTGCGCGATCGGTTCATGCGGCTGACAGAACCGGAACGCAAAGAACTCGTGCGGCTTCTGCAGAAGCTTAAGGACGCCATGTAAAAATTTTTGCCTATATAGTACGTATATTGACTATCTACCTACGATCTTTTAGCCAACAAAAGGAACCATGCCATGCCGTCACACTCACCCTACGTTGTCACCCTGGAACCGGGCACGCACTATATCTGCCAGTGTGGCCTCTCCAAAAACCGCCCGTTTTGCGACGGCTCGCATAAAGCGACGAACCAGCAGCCCCATGCACTCAAGGTCGCAGAGAAACAGGAAGTGGCGCTGTGCGCCTGCCTGCGCTCCGGCAACTTGCCGTTTTGCGACGGCACCCATCTGTCCCCCAAATAACTTTGTTCAACTCATCAACAACAGGAGAAACGCCATGAAATCCATCTCTACCCATTCGATGCTCAGTACCCTGCTCGTCGCGGTCGCCATCGGTCTCGCAACCCCGGCGCACGCAGAGAGCGCCACCCCCGGCAAGTACAAGATCGACCCCGCGCACTCGACCGTGGAATTCAGTGTGAGTCATCTGGGCATAAGCCATCTGGTCGGACGCTTCGACACCTTCGAGGGCGACCTCAACCTGACTCCGAATGGTAAATCCGACGTGAGCGTCACGATCCAGACTGCCAGCGTGGACAGTAACCACCAAAAGCGCGACGAGCACCTGCGCAGCCCGGATTTCTTCAACAGCAAGCAGTTCCCGGTAATGCGCTTCGTTTCGCGCAAGGTGAGCTACAACGCCGCCGGCGAGCCGGTGCGTGTGGACGGCGATCTCGAACTACACGGCGTGACGAAACCGGTGACGCTCGCGGTGAAGCCGGTCGGTGCCGGCAAAGATCCCTGGGGCGGCTATCGCAGCGGCTATACCGCTACGTCAACGCTTAAGCGCAGCGACTTCGGCATGAACTTCATGCCGGGCGGTATAGGCGACGACATCGCCCTTACGCTGCAGATCG
This sequence comes from Sulfurifustaceae bacterium, assembly GCA_041481225.1. Lineage (GTDB taxonomy): Bacteria > Pseudomonadota > Gammaproteobacteria > Acidiferrobacterales > Sulfurifustaceae > Sulfuricaulis. Next base: position 40,960 of record JBGPBL010000012.1, read on the forward strand.
AGGCCATCAAGCAGTAACTCAAGCGGCGCGCCCCTGACGGGGCGCGCTTCTTTCATCGAGGTGTGCAACCCCATGGATACCTTTTACCAACTTTTTCTGCCCGGTCTCGTCGCACCGCTTGCGCTGGCGACACTCACGTTGCGCCTGCATTGGCAGGGCGCATGGGGGGTCGCGCTCATCTGGTTCATTTCCTATTTCTGGCTGCGCGGCCTGCCGAACCTGCCGCCGCGCGAGGCGGCGGACTGGCTGTGGCTCATCGGTCTCGCCACGCTTGCCGCCGCCGTTATACCTGACGTATCGCGCTGGCGCTGGCTGTGGCTGTCAGGTCTGCTCGCCATGTACCTCGCGGTCATCGCATGGCCGGTAATGCGCCATGACGGCTCCGTCATGTTGTTCGTGGAGTTCGTGGTTGTGGTCGTCGCCGGTGCCGCTTCGATCCAGCGTCTGATCGACGGACATGCAACAGCGTTTGACGCGCTGACCATGGCAATTGTCAGCGCCGGCTACGCCGTCGTGGCGGCGTTGGGCGGCAGCCTGCTCGTGGGGCTGTTGAGCGGCGCGCTCGCCGCGGCGCTCGGCGGCTACGCGCTGTATGAGCTGATGCCACGGAGAAAGACGACGCTACTCCCTGTTCGCGCCGCCCTGTTGGCCAGTATCTGGCTGCTGTGCCTGATGTTCATTGGACGCGTGTACGCCGGGCTTCCTTTGGGCCCTCTCGCGCTGTTGCTCGCAGCACTTGTCTTGAACCGGGTTCTGCCCGTTCGTGGTCTTGGGCAGGCGGTGATGATAGCCGGCATCCCGACGGTCTCCGCTCTTGCCTGGCTCGTGCTGACGCAAGATTCGTCCAGTTACTATTGAGATGTTGCGATTCGCGACCCTGCCCGCTATCAAGACTTCATGACTCAAGTCAAACCCGCACTGGCGGCGGCTGCGCGCGGTCCTGGGCACGGGGCGGAGCGCACAGTACGGCACATCCCTCATTCCGGCTCAACTTGATCGGTTCGTCTGGATGTCACGCTGTCGCAGGTAATGGTTCAGGCGCCGGTGGCGGTGTGACTACGAATTCGCCAGGCACAATTTAAGCAACAGACCAATTCTTCACGCGCAAACCAGGCGCGCGCGTGGACTCACGAACGTTGTTGGTAATCAAGGTGGCGCCGAGGCTCAGGGCATGGGCAGCAATCAACGTATCCAATGGTCCGATGGGTTTCCCCTTCTTCTCCAGGGAGGCGCGCAGTAGACCGCCCGCGTGCGCGGCGTTTTCATCAAACGGCGCAATCGTGAAATCGAGCAAGAAACGCTGCAACAACTCGACATTCGCCTTGCTCCAGCGACCTTTGTGCGCTCCATAGCTCAGTTCCATCACAGTGATGCTGGACAGGTACACGATGTCATCCACCTGTAACGCCTCAAGATGAGCCAGAATACGCTCACGCCACCGCGGCTCGCGGTCAGTCATCAGGTAAATGCAGATATCGGGTCTAGCAGATAGTTCATCGCGGCCAGTCGCGCTCATCGAACGCCTGGGGCTGATTACGCTCCAGGTGGCCTTTGAAACGCCCGGCGCAGGCTTTGACATTCTTCCAGCGGTCACCCTTCTTGGGAATCAGCACGATGGTCTCCCCGGTCTTCTTGATGAAAACCTCACCGTCGGGAACGCGGAACTCCTTGGGGAGCCGGACGGCCTGGCTGTTGCCGCTGCGAAATACCTTGGCGGTTTTCATGGCTGCTGCACCTCGAAAAAGTATCTACAGTGCAGTAGATACGTAATAGCCGGCATCCGCCAGATAATTCCGGCCATCGTGTGTCTGGCGAATTGCCATTCTTGCGCCAAGGGGCGTGGCGCCTCGTCTTATAGATTTCGGCCAACACCGCCACCGATTCCGTAGCATGCCGGGAGGCGTGAGGCGGGTAACCCGCGTTAATGGGCTGCCAACGTTAATCAGCGCCCGGAACAGTGCCATGAAAATCGAAATGACAATGTTCAATTTTCATGAAAAAGAATGGTAACTTCGCCTCCTAGCGTAAGGCGGAATCACAAGCTACCGATAACGACCGGAGAGTGGGTCACTTTTCCGAGAAGCAGACCTCCAGGCAACCGTTCAGTGTCCGGTTCCGGAAAATCTCACCGGCAAAAAACGACCCTGAGCGGTCTTTCACCATGTAGGTAAAATTTTCTCAATACCAAACGGACACTCGCGGCTGGATGAACGGTACAAAATGGTAAGACTGGTGTAAATCGGCGTCAGGCTGCCACGGTTGACAAGTAGCAGAAAACCCCTCATAGATATGCTTGACGTATCGCGTATCTTTCTATAGAGTGCATCCGAATGATCCAGAGTTATCGGGACAAGCGGACTCGGGCGTTTGTGGAAGGGAAGCGAGTCAAGGCTTTCAGCGGTTTTGCACGGAAAGCGGAACAGCGTCTCGATCAACTCGATGCGGCAACGTCACTTCTCGATCTTGATTTGCCAGGGAACCGACTCGAGTCACTGAAAGGCGATCGTAAGGGTCAATACAGCGTCCGTATCAACGATCAGTGGCGAATATGTTTTGAATGGCCGAAGGGCGAACGCGGCCCGTGCAATGTCGAAATCGTGGATTATCATTAGGAGGTGCATCATGGGCCGTAGTGCCATTCATCCCGGCGAACACCTTGCCGAACAACTCGAGGCGCTCGACTTAAGCGCGGCAGAGCTTGGCCGCAGGCTCAAAGTGCCTGCGAACCGCATCACGGAAATACTCAATGGCCAGCGTGCCATTACCGGGGATACGGCACTGCGACTCGGGCATTTCTTCCATACTAGTCCGGCATTCTGGCTGAACTTGCAGGCCATCTATGAAATACGCCTAGCAGAGCAAAAATCCGGTAGGGCGATCAAGGAGCTACCGACCTTGAGCCGCCAGAGCAAGAAGGCACGTATGGGAAGCCAACCACGATTGGCATAAGTTATTTGTGTTTCGCCAATGTTCGGAGCTGGGCACCGCGAAAGACCGGTCATGGCCGAACTTGGGCGTAAGACCAGTTGGCACGCACGCGTCTGCTTTATGAAGTAATAATTAGGTCGTCTAATTCTATTACTCTGCTCTAACATGTCTGAACCGCCTTCGCAAAACGGCTTCGGGCCGGACTCGCCAGCGGCGAGGCATGCGGCGGACAACCTGAAGAGAGGATTTGCCGATCACTCTCAAGCCGCTTTTCTCCGTGCCAACCAAAGATCATACTCGGCCTGGATTCGCACCCACATTTCCGCTGTGGTACCAAGAACACGCTCAAGGACAAGCGCGAATTCGGGGGAAATGGACCTCTTCCCATTAACGATTTCGTTAATCTTACGAGGCGAGCACCCACATTTCTCCGCCAGCTGAGACTGATTGAGTCCAAGTTCCTTCATATAAACTTCATTCAGCACAGAACCTGGATGCATGGGTCTAGGGTTTTTGATCATGGGATATTCATCCTTTGTGATAATTTTCTACTTTCACGTCGAGGAATTCTCCGTGCCTGAACTGGAACGTAATACACCAGGGAAGCTTAATCGTAACGCTCCATTCATCTTTGCGATCCGCCTTGAGTTTATGCAGTCGAATGCCAGGGGGCTGGCCCTTCATTCTCAGATCATTCAGGTTATTCGTTGCATGCATAATAGTCAGAAGCGCTTTCGCACGAATCCAGGTCTCTTTAGGCAGCGTCTTGGATCGGTTGGCTTCCCAAATCTCTTGTGCGGCTCTATTGGCAAAGTTGCGAATCATGTCATGGCCTGTCCCCGATTATTACACTATACCACATAGTGTAATATGCGCAAGATTACCAGAATATTTGTCATCAACAGCCGTGTTGCGATCATCCCAGTGCTGCCGAGCCTGTCCATGTGTGGCAAATTCGTAGTTACACCGCCACCAGTGTCAAAAATGCGGATTTGGTGTATTTTGCACCAAAATCTGGATGACCGCTTTTTAAGGCTTGAATGACCGGTTACGGGAAGCCCGGATGACCAAAATTGGCCGAAGTTTGCCCATTACCCAGTAGGCGAACTCAGTGACCGGTTTCAGGAAAACTCCACAGCCGCATGTAGATCCATTTCGGACATCCGCGGGTTGCTCAAAACCGCGGTATGAGACGTACCCGATTTGTTTCTCCCTGATATCCCCTTGGTTCGACAAGGACTCATTCAGGTCACTTCTTTCTGTTCCTGACGAATCAGCGCACTTAACTCCTGCAACCGTGGCACGATCTCTGGTTCTTCCGGCCTTGTCACAGTCTGCCGCGTCTCGGCAAGGATGTCTTCAGGCGAGATACGACCATTCGGTCCTAGCAGCGTTGCGCACACATAGCCTGTAGCGATTTTTCTTCCTCTTCTTTCAAAGTGCTGTTGGAAATAGAAGACGTCGTCGTCCCAATAAATAATTCGGGTTCGCAGTTGGTACTTCTGAAACAGCTTGAGTGGATAGCGAAACCGTATAGTGGCGAAAGTGACAAGTGGCACCCACCTTCGTCTAAGCATGGTCTTGATGAGGTCTAAGCGAAAGACGCAGTCCATTCGGCCAAGATCCATGAGCGCAATGAAGCGGTCGTTGGAGATCTTGAAGATATCAATATCGTTGGGCAGGACTCGCAGAGTTAGCACTGATTCTTCAAGTACGTTCATTGGCGCGCGCCATAACGATGCAAGAATAAGCCACAGCATTCGTAGCCGGAGTCTCATCGCCTTACGATTACGCCTCGCGTTGGTTCATGCGGTATTTTATTAAATCAGCTCGGTGGCTTGGGCCAATCAACCGTGGATTTTATCTTTGTTATCGCGAACATTCGATGGGCAAAAACCGACCCGAGGAGACGATCGGCGTGCGGGTCCGCACTTACCCAAAAGGCACCTATTTACCATTCCAATTGTGTTTCGCCTAGCCTTGGAGAGCCGCTTTTGAGCGATGCGACCGGTTGCTCCTGGGAAGTGTGACCGACCGGTGTTGGCCGAAGTTTGCCCGTTGCCCAGATGGCAAAATCGATGACCGCTTTCCCGAGTCGTAAACTCAGTTGTCTACCCAAGATGGACAGCTATTTTCGCGAGTCTCAGAACGCCCGGCGTTATGGCTTTCGGAAGCCTATCTTTGACGCGCGAAAACCGAAGCATAATCCTGCCGAAGCGACGAGTTTATGGTTCTGGGTTCACCCTTCCATGCGCATTGCCCCAGATGATCTGAAACTGGAAAATCTTGTCGTTCTATACCCCGGGAAAAACATCTACCCATTGTCCGATAAAGTTACCGTTGTGCCGTTGACCATGGTTGGCAAGGACAATGCCGAGGCGATCTTCCTGCGCCACAAACAATCGGTCCGCCGCAAGGTAAAAAGCCGATAACAATTCCCGTGCAGCCGTCCGGGTCTGATCGATAATCCAATAAGACAGTAACGGAATCAGCTGAGCACTGCGCCGATCCAGTGTCCAGTCATATTGCTTGCTATGATTACCGCAGAAGCAACCAACAAATGTTTGACAACTTCTGAAATGGGTTTCACCTTACGTTCGCGCGCCACCAGATAAGTCAGGGTGGCAAGGAGCAACATCCCCCATACCATGGCCACTTTGGCGGCAAGCGCGAGCGGGAACAATACGACCAGGAGCACGAAACTGAGGCATAACAGCAGCCGCGTGACAAAGTTCGTCATGGTTCCGGTGAACGCATCCTTCTGGTCAAGCTGTTCTGATTCCTGAAAGATGTGGACGCTCAGGGCGTCGGTAAGGTTATCGGCGAGGGCGGCAATGAGCAGAGCGCTTACAATAACTGCTTTCGTCGCGTCCGCCGCACTGAGACCGCTAATTAAGGCCATGCTGGTGACGACCGCGGCTGTTCCCCCGTAACTGATTCTGCTCGTCTTAAACATGAGTGATCGCACGTCGCCGATTCCTGGCCTTCATCGATAGGCGCAATTATGGCCGAGAGTCCGGTTTGGAGTAAGCAATTCCGAACTACCGATTTTGGCCGGCATTGCCCATCGGCGGATGGGCAAAAAGCCAATCCGAAGTGGCCATTCAGTGGCGATAGACATCCGTAGACTGTGATATCAGGGTTTGTTCCAGCGTCCGAATTCACCGGCTCGGCAAAGCTTGGCTTCTGGCCGGATTCCAGCCGTCTCCGGACGTCATGCCAGCGCCGTAGGAGCACGCCATTTGATCATCGCAACCTTCACGGCGTCGTTCACGACCAGGCAGACCACCATCGCATAGGCGAAAATCGTGAGCGTCTGCCACCAGGGCAGTGGCATGAGCCCAGGGAGGCCCACAAACGTCAGGACGGTTCCCATAAGGACATCCGCCATAAGTGCCGCCACGAGGGTCTTACTGGGCATCGTCGCCCAGAACCGGTGACGCTCGCGCGCGGACACGATGGAGAACGCGGCAAAGTAGAGCAGCGTCAGGAAGCTGAAGGTGTAGAGGGCCTTGTTGTCAGTCGCCAAACCGAAACGCAACCAGCCAATCCATAACAGGAAGAGCGACTCCGCGACCATCACGACGCCCAGCACCACGGATACCGTGATGAAGCCCCCGATGTTCCACGTCTCCGGTTTCTTGGACGGTCGAACGTGGTCGGTGGCAAGGGCGATCTTCGCGA